>JAFGME010000104.1 GCA_016927695.1 Bacteroidales bacterium | reverse complement strand
CTTATTCCCTTATTTTGGGTTTCAGTGTTTTCTGATATTCATGAAGAAACTCATTGTATTCTTCTTCAAATGAGTGTAAAGGTTGTTGTATTCAATTTTCATATAGACAAAAATAAGGTAATAAGGTCGTGCAAATTTAGGATTTCTCTCTGTTACTAAGGTTAGGGACGCAAGATAAGGTTTGATTGACTTTTCTGATAGAAAACATGCTGTAAAAAATCCGTTAGTGCGGTAAAATTCAATAAATTCAATTTTATCTCACTAATAATCAGCAATTTTAAAAGTAGTTCAGGCTAAAATTCCAAAATCGTCAGAAGTCAGGGCCGGTAATGTATTTTACCGGCCTTACCTGTTATGTATCAGCCTTCCGCGGCAACGGAAAAAAAGTTGTGATTTTAGATTTGCGATGTAGCTGTTCATTTTTTGCAAATCCAATCAGTAGCGGTATAAATGACAGAAATCAGGAATCCGCTTTATCACAACCCCGGAAGCTTCTCATCAGAGAGGTTGATTGCCGTCAAACAATCCTTTCAGTTTTTCTTCCACTTCGTTCATTCCGGGCGCTATGTCGAAAACCTCCGAAGGGAGAAGCCAATACATTTTGTTTTTATCGTGTTTGAACCTTTTTTCTCCCCCGCCTGTGATGTTGAGCATGATGCAGGCCTTTTTATCCATTCGTTTGTCATTCACTGCAGAGATAAGAGAGGCAGTGGCTACCGCAGCAGCGGGATGGATGTCGATACCTTCCGTTTCCTCAAAAAGCTGCGATGCCTGTTCTGCTTCCTTGTTGGTGGCCAACAGAACATCTCCGCCGGCATCGGTAAGGGCGTCAAACAATCCTCCGGTCAGCGAATACGGGGGCTTCCGGTTCGAAAGCACTTTGGCATGGATAAGTTCTATCTGTTTCCTGGCCATATCATCGTCGAAGGGGAGCAAAGCACGCGATCCGGCTTTCCAGGCATCATAGATGGGATGAAACGGCGAGTTCTGTGATACCATAAGCTTCATTTTATGGTTTCCGAAACGGCCGTCGCGGATAAGCCTGAGATTGGCTTCCCATGCCGCAATGGCGCCTGTTCCGCTGCCAATGGCCTGAAAATAATATTCGGGGATAGCGCCAATGGTGGTAGCTGCAGATAAAACCGTTGTGGCCATGCCATCCCTTCTCGCAATGTTTTTGGCGCCCCCTTCGGCAATAAAACCTTTTACTTTACAGGCCAGGTTCGACAAATGAATTGCATCAGAGTAATCGCTTCCTTCAGGTGTAACTACAAGTTGGACACAATCATTGAGGGGCTCATCGAACCACATGACCCCAATGTTGTCTTCGGGCATGCAAAGCAGCAGGGGGATGTTGTTGTCGGAACACACCCTGGCAAAGGAACGGGCCGTATTCCCGGCCGAAGCTACAACAAGGACCTGTCCATTCGCGGCTTCCAGCCTGGAACAAACAGAATAAGCCTCGGTCTCCTTAAAGGAACAGGTCCTCATAAACGCCCCTTTTTCAGGCCAGTAGCCGCTGAAAGTGATGAAAAGATTTTCAAGCCCAAGGTGGGATGCCAACTTTTCACTTTTGTAGGTCACCGGCGCCGAACTTCCCTGCAAAAACCTTTTGGCGGGCAGCCAGTCGGAGAAGATGAACAAACCCTGCTCACTCTCTTTTAACACGAGTTGTTTTTCGTGGTAAACCGTCTGAAGCAGGGCGGGCTTCTCCTGGCCCGGTTCATCCAGCATCCAGCCGGTATCCCGGTATGTTTTCCCTGTGATCTTTGATTCGATATGATATTCAGTGGGTTTGAAAACTTCCATTGCAAATATTTTAATGGGGCAAAAGTAAGAATTTCAATGTACATTCAAGGGACTACTGCTTCCTGATAAAAATGTGAAGCGTTTTTCGCAAACCTGTTCATTGGCAGCATTGATCACAGGCAGCGCGTTTTGTCCAGTTATAGCCATCCGTTGGATTTTTCCCTAATTTTACACATTGATTTAAAACCGGTGGTTATGAAACAAGCTGCAAGGGTTCTTTTTTATGAAAGGATTATTCAATAAAATACTTGATGTAAATCTTACAGAAGGAGTTATCCGGACTGAAAGGCCTGATGACGATCTGTATATCAATTTTCTTGGAGGAAGAGGTGCAGGGGTAAAGCTTCTTACCGACAGGGTAGCTCCCAAAACAGATCCGCTCAGTCATGAAAATATGCTGGTTTTTACCATCGGGCCGGTGACAGGCACCCCGGTAAGCACAAGCGGCAGGATGTCGCTGGTGACAAAATCCCCTCTTACCGGCACCATTTTTTATTCCAATACGGGCGGCAATTTTGGTTTCAGCATGAAAAAGTGCGGCATCGACGGGATCATGATAAGCGGGAAGGCTGAGAAACCTGTATATCTGCTGATCGATGGTGAAAGGGGAGCCACAATCAGGGATGCCTCTGCCTTATGGGGCCTCGACACAGAGCAGACCCATGCTAAACTCAAAGAACTGGAAGGGGAGAAAGCCCACACTTTGGAGATAGGCCCTGCCGGTGAGAACCTGGTCCGCATCTCAGCCATCATGAACGAGGGAGGGCGCGCTTTCGGAAGGGGAGGGGTAGGAGCTGTCATGGGATCAAAAAATCTTAAAGCCATAGTGGTGAAAAACGGAAAACTCAAACCCGAAATACATGATGCCGGGCGCCTGAAGATGTACGCCAAATCGGCTATCGACAAGCAAAAGGCCCTCCCTGTGACACGGGCTGCTTTACCTCTGTTCGGCACTGCCGGATTGCTGCATGTGATCAATGACCTGGGGATGCTGCCCATCAGGAATTTTACCTACGGACAGCATGAAAAGGCTCATCTCACGGGAGGAGAGGCAATACGCAGGGAAATCCTCGAAAAAACCGAAGCCTGCTATGGCTGCATCATCCGTTGCGGAAGGGTTACGAAAGCAGGCGGAATGACAGGGAAAGGTCCTGAATATGAAACGGTATGGGCTTTGGGCGCCAACCTGGAGATTTTCAACCTGATAAAAATCTCACAGGCAAATTACTGGTGCAACAGGCTGGGGATGGATACCATCTCACTTGGCGTCACCCTTTCATGTGCCATGGAGTTGCAGAATAAAGGGCTGCTGCCTTATGAGGAAGTGACTTTCGGCAACGAGGATGCCCTGGTTGACCTTGTAAAGAAAACCGCCTTCAGGGATGGTGTCGGCAACGAACTGGCTGAAGGGTCAAGAATACTTGCCGGTAAATACGGCGATCCGGAAACGGCAATACAGGTGAAAGGGCTTGAGCTTCCGGCTTATGACCCGCGAGGGGCCATGGGCCATGCACTCGGTTATGTCACCAGCAACCGCGGAGGATGCCATCTCTCAGGTTATATGGCTGCCATGGAAATTTTCAATGCGCCGAAAAAGATACCCAGGTTCACCATCGACGGCAAACCCGATCTGCTGGTGTTAAAACAAAACCAAAGCGCCGTGGAAGACAGCCTCGTGAACTGCAAGTTTGCCGGATATGCCGTAGGTTTCGACTTTCATGCCCGTTTTGCAACGGCCATTACCGGTTACGATTTCAATGTGACAAGGCTTCTCGAAATCGGGGAAAGGATATATAACCTCGAAAGGATATTCAACATCAGGGCCGGGGTGGGTGGTGAATTGGATAAGCTGCCTTCAAGGTTCACGGATACTCCCTTTGAGAATGGCCTCTCAGCCGGACGTACCGTGCCCGTACCCCAAATGCTTAAAGATTATTACCGTGTCCGCGGGTGGGACGAAAACGGCGTCCCCACAAAGGAAAAACTGGAAGAACTGGGGTTGGAGCAGGATTTTGCTTTACATAAATAATGGGCCGGAATCTGCACTTCAGAAATCCTGAGACCCATCGGGAATATCATAAAACACAGGTTGATGGATAAAAGTTACCGGTTGAAACCGAACGTTTTAAAAAGATGCCGGAGGCATCAAACGTGGGTAGAAAATCAAATGTTTGCGACTTATCCGACCCCGGCCGGGGTAGTATCTTTTCT
>JAFGME010000002.1 GCA_016927695.1 Bacteroidales bacterium | reverse complement strand
GGTTTCGGACTGAAACTGGAACTGCCGGAATTGCTGTCGTGCAGTACAGAGCAGTTGTATATGCTGCATGATACCATGCAAAGGATTGTGAACCTTTTACCGGAAAACACTCTGCTGCACAAACAGGATTTCTTTTTTGTGGAACATTTTAATGGCAATGGGAAGGTTTTTAAAAAGAGAAAAAACTACAGCCTGAATGTAAACTACATAAAGCATTTTAGCGGCAGGCCTTTTCTGAAACATGAATGTTATGTATACATCAACCAGCTCAATGCAGGATTACTAAAGAACTATCTGGGGTCCTCCCTGATATTTTCCCGCAGACAGAAGTTGCTGGAAATAAATATGAATGAAAAGATAAACGAGCTTTGTTCCAACCTGGTTTCAGTTTTTGGCCAGGGTGGGATTAAAGCAACACCGGTGGTACAGAAAGAGATATGCGGAAATGCAACTAGCACCGGGTTAATTGAACGGTATTTAACCCTGAATTTTACAAAGGGACAGCCATTACTTGGTGGGATTGATTTCAGGGACAGGTTAAGGGTGATGGACCGGTTTGTGGAAATTCTGAGCCTGAGCGACTACACACATTTGCCATCGGAAATAAAACCGGCAACCGGCCATCCCCAAACCGTCCTTCCGGTATCCGCGGTGTACCCGGTAACTTATCACCTGCCATTTTCACATATTACCAACCAGTTTATTTATGTCCCGGCACAGCAGGAAGTAAAGGCCGGTTTGGAAAGCAACTACAAAAAGATTTACAGCCTGTCAAAATTTTCATCGGAGAATAAGGTCAATGCCGGGTTGATTGAAAATTTCCTGGATACGGTACAAACTTCGGGTGAGAAAATCGTTAAAACACACTTTAACGTGATGCATTTTGCCGAATCCATCCGGGAATTAAAAAAACACAAAAGTGAAACGGCTTCGGCTTTTTCGCTGATGAACTGTTTCCCGTACCAGCATACCTTTGATTTGCCGCTGTTGTTTTTTGCCTGTGTTCCGTTCTCCACCCAGTTGCCCGAAACCGAATTGTTTATCACGCAGGTCCCGCAGTCCTGTTGCCTGACCAATTTTGAAGGGGAAGTCAAAAATTCTTCTTCTGATTTTTTTATCCACCTTTCCAACCGCCAGGAAGGCTGCCCGGTAAAAATTGACCTTTCGGACGAACCGATGAAAAAACATCAGATTCACAACCGCAATAAAATTATTATCGGTGGTTCCGGCTCGGGGAAATCATTTTTTACCAACCACCTGTTAAGGCAATATGCAGAAAGCGGGAACTGCCATATCGTTCTGTTGGATGTTGGCCGCAGCTATGAAATCCTGACCCGCTACCTCGATGAAAGGTTAAAAGATAAAGGAGGGGCAAAACTGGTGGAATTTTCCGAAAAGAATCCCATTTCCTTTAATCCTTTTGTGGTGGACGGAGAACCGGATATTGAAAAGAAACAAACCATTCTCTCTGTTATCTATACCATTTATAAGGAAAATCTGACAGAAATGGAAAAGGACGTTATAGCTTTTTCAGTGAACCGGTATTTTGAAACCAACATCAAAAAGAAACGCTCTTTTAACAGCTATTATGAGTTCTGTAAAGAAATTATCCCGCGCCTGGCCAGAGATGAATCCATCGAATTCAACTCCAACGAATTCTTTTTTATTCTTAGTAAGTATTACAAGGGGGGTGAATACGATTACCTGCTGAACAAACCCATGAATACCGATGAGTTTTTTAACTGCCCGTTTCTTGTTTTTGAACTGGATTCGATAAAGGATCACCCGGTAATTTTTCCCGTGGCCACGTTGATTATCATGGACATTTTTTTGCAGAAAATGCGCAGGTTGAAACAGATCCGGAAGGTAATTTGTCTGGAGGAAGCCTGGAAAGCCATTGCCACGCCGCAGATGGCGGGGTTTATCAAATATTTTTTTAAGACCATCCGCAAATTTTTTGGCGAAGCCATGGTAGTTACACAGGAAGTGGACGATGTGATCTCATCACCCGTTATACGTGATGCCATCATCAACAATGCCGATACCCGGATTTTGCTGGACATGAACAAGTTTAAAAACAAGTTTGATGAAATCAGCCGGTTCCTGGGGCTAAATGAATTCCAGAAGGAACAAATCCTGTCCATCAATAAAAACCTGCCATCCGGCCGGAAATTTAAGGAAGTCTTTATCTCACTGGGGGAATACTCCCGGGTTTTTGCACTCGAAGTCAGCAAAGCGGAATACTACTGTTACACCACCGAACAAAAGGAAAAGGAAGAAATCCTTGCCAAGTTGAACGATGGAATTTCTGTGTTGGAAGTGCTCAATACAATGTAGTCTTGAAAATCTCACAACTTAATACTCACTACTAAAAATTCTATAAAAAAATGAAAACGACAATTAAAAATCTGATGATTATCCTGCTACTGTCAGGAACATGTTTGAACCAATCAAAAGGCCAGACACCGGTAACTGATGTCGGGGCTGGCATCCAGCGCGAGGCGCTCTGGCTGCAGGAGGAAGGCATTCTTTCAAAAATTAACCTGTACAACATCCTGATAAAGGCGTTAAACGGCGACATCAAAGGGCTCACCGGAGAAATACTGGGTATCGACCAAAAGATGCTGGAAAGCCTTGAAAAAGTTTCAAGTC
>JAFGME010000103.1 GCA_016927695.1 Bacteroidales bacterium | reverse complement strand
TGTGGCAATTCTATGAAATATTAGAATCAATTCTAAAAATAAGTAGTAAATTTGCGATTATATTCTGAAAAATTAGAGTTTTATGTATATTCAGAGGCAGATAGAATCACAGATTTTAAATGATTTTTTTAAAGGCAAAATTATTATCATCTTAGGTGCCCGGCAAGTGGGTAAAACTACCCTGATAAAAAATATTACCTCAAAACGAACTGAGCCTGTTTTATGGTTAGATGGTGAAAATGCGGATGTTCAGCTACTTTTTCAAAACATAAACAGCGAAAAAGCTAAGCATATTGCCGGAAACCATACAATTCTGATTATTGATGAAGCACAAAAGATACAGGGTATTGGTTCAGTTTTAAAAATTTACGCTGATTATCATCCTGATATTCAGGTTGTTGCAAGTGGATCAAGCACATTTGAATTGAGAAATGTATTAAACGAGCCATTAACCGGCCGCAAGTTTGAATATCATCTGTTCCCGCTTTCATTTGAAGAAATGGCAAATACGACTGATCTTTTACACGAACAACGCCAGCTATATCAACGTATGAGATATGGTTACTATCCGGAGATCGTTACCAAAACCGAAGACAGCGAACGCTTGCTGCGTTTTTTATCTGAAAGCTATCTTTATAAAGACATTTTTCTTTTTAAAGGGATCAAAAAGCCCGAAAAAATGCTTGATCTGTTAAAACTCTTAGCCTGGCAGTTGGGTTCTGAAATAAATTATCATGAGCTTTCCAAAACTTTAAGAATTGATAATCAAACCATAGAAAGTTACATAACCATGCTCGAACAAGCTTTTGTGATTTATAAGGTGGGAGCATATCATACCAATCAAAGAAATGAATTGAAAAAATCGAAAAAAATATATTTTAATGATCCCGGAATCAGAAATGCTTTGATCAACGATTTCAGACCTGTAGAGTTAAGAACCGATGCAGGCGGACTTTTTGAAAATTTTATGATCAATGAAATACGAAAACAAAACATCTATAAAGGATTTTATGCCAATGTTTATTTTTGGAGAAATACGGAACAAAAAGAAATTGATTTGATCCTGGAAAAAGACAATCACCTGCATTTATATGAATTCAAATGGAACCAGGTAAAAAAGCCCATGCTTACAAAAAGTTTCAGTAATATTTATACCAATTTCACGTATAAAGTTGTAAACCAGGATAATTTCAGTTCATTTCTGTCCACATTCAGCCTGGAGCAAATGTAGATATATGTGAGTATTTGCAAGATTACTAATAAGTTTAAAAATATCATTGATTATTTTTGCAGGCAAATTGGGTTGCGATGTTATTATTTTTCTCAATTTCAGGGTTTGTATTGTCGTTTCTGATCCTGTATTTCAATGCCCGGAAATATCGGTCATCGATTTACCTTGCCTTGTTCTTTTTGCTGGAAAGTTTGTATTTATTAGCTTTTTATGCCGGATTTTATGAAATTTTGCCGGCGCCATTTCTTTATATAGCTCCTCCGGGTATTGCCCTCATTTATTCTATAGTGGCAGCTTTTCTTTTGTTCCGTTGGGTCAGGCAGGGAAAAACAAAGATGGTACTGCATCAACAGAAATATCTTATCAGGTGGCTTACAGTTTTGTTAATTATTGTTTCACTGACATTGGTCAGTCATATAGCGCCGATGAATATTGCCTATTCGGAACGAAAAATTGAATTGTTTTTCAGCTTAAAAGTACTGATGAGTATTTCGGCAGCCGGTCTGACAGGTTTATTGATCTCAATATTGTTTTTACCGCAGATATTGTATGGCCTGCCTTTTATCCCGAATGATTTCCGGAAAAACGAAAAAGAAAATACAGATGAAAAACAAGTCGGAAAAGATACTGGAACGCTGAAACAAAAAGCTGATTCTAAGGATGAATACATGAAGCAAATCGGGGATAAAACAGATCAATGTATGAGGGAACACCGGTTTTACCTGCAACAGGATGGCAACCTGACTTCCTTTGCCCGGACTATTAAGGTTCCTGCCCATCACCTTGCCTATTACTTCCGCGAAGTCAGAAAACAGCCATGCTGAATCAAATGGTATATTTGCTTGTTTTTTTAAACAAATAATAAACACTACCTGATGAAAAATTTACTGATTGGAATTGTTCTAATGTTCATGCTTGCGATTTTCTCATGCAGCGTGGCAGCACAAAGTACTATTTTCGTTAACGCATCAGCAACCGGTTCAAACAACGGCACAAGCTGGACAAATGCCTATACCTCTTTTCAGTCGGCGTTTAATGCTGCCGTTGCAAATGATCAAATCTGGGTGGCAAAAGGAACCTACAAACCGAGTTATGACTATGGTATGGGCGGCGGTTCACGCTATTTTCATTTCAGATTAAAAAACGATGTGTCCATTTATGGCGGATTCGCTGGAACGGAAACAGCCATCAATCAAAGGGCAAATTACGGTTCCGGTGAAGCCAACGAAACCATCCTCAGCGGGGATTTAAATGCCGATGATGATTTTGACATAAAAAACGGCGGATACCAGGGAACAACCGGCAACGATAACTGCTACCATGTATTCTATCATCCAAATGGGCTGAACCTTACAAGTGCCACTGTGCTGGATGGATTTACCATTAGCGGCGGCAATGCAAGCGGAGCCGATCCTCACAGCAAAGCCGGGGCGATGTATCTTTATTCATCTTCACCTACCATTCAAAATGTGGTTTTTGAATCAAACCAGGCCGGCAACCTGGGTGGTGCGGTTTATATGTATAACAGCACATCTTTTTTTACAAATATCTCTTATCTTAACAATATATCGGCAGGTGGCGGTGCGATGTATGTCAGCTATGCAAGCCTGGTTTTAAACAATGCTATATTTACCGGCAATGTATCCTCAGCAGATGGCGGAGCTTTATCCACGCATTCATCATCACCAACCCTCACCAATGCTTTGTTTTCGTCGAACACAACAAGTAATAATGGCGGGGCGATTATTTTCTATTCAAATTCAGTGCAATTCGATGCAGCGCTGAGTAATGTAACGCTTTCCAACAATCAGGCAGGAGGAAGCGGTGGCGCCATTCGTTTTGCATCCAATAATGCCGCATCTGCTTTAAACATCAACAACAGCATCGTTTGGGATAACACGGCAACAACTGCAGGCAATGAATTGTCATTGGTCAGCGCCGGAACTACAGCATTAAATTATTCCTGTTACAAAAACCAGATGAATGATGTTGTAGTCTCGAACGGAACGCTCACCGCCACAAACAACAATATTACAAGCAATCCTTTATTCGCAAATCCCACCACTTTTGATTATCGTTTGTTCCCATACTCACCGGCAGCGGATGCCGGAAATAACACTTACAATTCCTTAAGCACAGATATCCGCGGCGAGGCAAGAATTCAGAATACGACCATTGAGATGGGCGCTTACGAATATACCAGCGGTGTTGATCCAGACATTCGCATCCTTTATGTAGATGAGCTTGGAGTCGGAAATAGCAGCGGCACAAGCTGGGCAAATGCTTATACTTCTTTTCAGTCGGCTCTTGATGCTGCTGTTTCAGGAGACCAGATTTGGGTGGCAAAAGGAACCTACAAACCAAGTTACGATTATGGTTTGGGCGGTGGCCCGCGTTACTACCATTTCAGATTGAAAAATGGTGTGTCAATTTATGGGGGCTTTTCTGGAACAGAAACCGATATCAGTCAAAGAACAAGTTACGGCGCGGGCGAAACAAATGAAACCCTCCTCAGCGGTGATTTGAATGGCAATGATATTTTCGATGTTGCTTCCGGGGGATATCAGGGTACAACAGGAGATGATAACTGCTATCATGTCTTTTATCATCCGTCGGGTACAAATCTGAATAATTCTGCATTAATCAACGGATTCATCATCACCGGAGGGAACGCAAACGGAATTACAGATTATAATGGCGGTGGAATGTCAAACGAGAGCTCTTCCCCGACACTTGAGCAAATAATTGTAAAGGATAACAGTGCTGCTACGGGAGGTGGGGGTATATATAATAACGATTCTTCACCATTAATCTTAAATTCCGCTTTTTATTCAAATATATCTACTAACAGCGGAGGTGCAATTGACAATTGGAACTCCTCAAATGCAACGATAATAAACAGCCTTTTTTATCAAAATAATAGCTCCGGTGGCGGTGGGGCAATTCTGGCCGTTAATTCCGGTTTAAGCATTACAAATGCTACTATTTGTAACAATACAGCATTAGATGGTGGAGGCCTTTATTGCATGTGGGGTGGTTCATCTGAATTAAATAACTGTATAATTTGGGGTAATACAGCTTCCAGATATGGAAATCAGACAAGCATAAATTCAGCAGCAATTACCTTGAATTATTCCTGCTATTCAAACAGCTCCGGTGATATTTATAATTCGGGCGGGAGCTTTACTGCCACAAATAATAACATAAGCTCTGATCCCAAATTAGCCAATACAGCCACCAACGATTTAAGGCTTTTCAACAATTCGCCGGCTGTGAATACAGGACAAAACAGTTATAATGCACTTTCAACCGATATACGTGGAGAACTGCGTATTCAGGATGTTATCATTGATATGGGAGCTTTTGAGTGGACCAATAGTGTTGATCCGAAAATAGTTTTTGTAAATACTATAGCTTCCGGCAGCAATAACGGATCCTGCTGGTACGATGCATTTACCTCCCTGCAATCAGCTCTCGACATCGTGACTTCCGGAGACCAGATATGGGTAGCTAAAGGAACATATAAACCAAGCTATAATTATGGTTATCCCGGCGGATCGCGTCAAAACCATTTTGAATTACAGGATAATTTAGCGGTTTATGGCGGTTTCGCCGGAACGGAAAGTGCGATTGAAGACAGATCAGACTTTGGGTCAGGGGAGTTACATGAGACTGCTTTGAGCGGTGATATTGGTGTAATTGGCGATTCAACCGATAATTGTTATCATGTGATACTTAATTGGAATAAAGGCAATAATTCATTATTAGACGGATTTACTATTAAACAAGGGCATGCTTCAGAGGGAATGTCTACCTCATGGGGTGGTGGATTGTATGCCGAAAATGTTACTTTTACCTTGCAAAATCTGACATTCGAATCGAATTATGGTTTTCTGGGGGGAGGTATCTTTCTGATGAATAGTGCAATGACTGCGAACAATCTGGTTATTAAAAATAATTATGGAATGAGTGGAGCAGGAATATATTGCTCGGCATCCTCCCTTAATCTGAATAATGCGAGTTTCTCAAAAAATTGTGCAACTACTAATGGCGGAGCGTTGAGCAATAATGGGGCTTCAACCATTGAAATCAATAATACCATACTCTGGGGAAATCAGGCCCTCGGAAAAGGGAATGAAATCTATATTTACAACGGCGCCGTGAGTCTTAACTATAGCTGTTACTCAAATAATTCCGGGGATATTTTCAATTCCGGAGGTTCATTTAATCCGGCAAACTGTATTTCCGGCAATCCCCTATTTGTTAATTCTTCAGAGGGTGATTTGAGGCTTTATGGCAATTCCCCCGCTGTAAATACCGGCTTAAATAATTGTAATTCATTATCCACAGATATCAGGGGACAAGCGAGGATTCAGGATACGATCATTGATATGGGCGCTTATGAATGGACCGAAGGTGTAGATCCTTATGGCTTTTTTACTTTAAACCTGCGGGCATATCTCGAAGGCCCGTTCAACGGAACGGAGATGAATACCGGCCTCAACACGGCAGGATTTATCCCGCTGTCGCAGCCTTACAACGCCTCACCATGGTACTATTCCGGTACCGAAGCCGTTACCGCCATTCCCAATTCGGATGTTGTGGACTGGGTATTGATTGAACTTCGGGATGCGCCCGATGCGGCTTCGGCAGGCTCAGCCGCCGTTGTGGCAAGGCAGGCAGCATTCCTGCTCAAAGACGGCTCGATATCGGGTACCGACGGCTCATCATTGCTAACATTCACCGGTCTGACATTACAGCACTCCCTCTTTGCTGTGATCAGGCATCGTAACCATATTGCAGTGATGTCCTCAGGAGGCCTTCCGCTCAACGGTGCCACTTACTCATGGGATTTCACCACAGGTGCAGGACAGGCATACGGCAGCAACAACGCCCACAATGAGATCGCCCCCGGCATCTGGGGCATGACCGGGGCAGATGGCAACGCAGACCAACAAATCAACAACGGCGATAAAAACGATGTGTGGATACAGCAGGCCGGAACAGGGGGTTACAAAGCAGGTGACTTCAACCTCGATGCCCAGGTGAACAACGGCGATAAGAATGATGTGTGGGTTCCGAATACGGGGCTGGGGGGGCAGGTGCCGGAATAGTTAAAAGTGGAAAATGGAAAGTGGAAAGTGGAAAATGGAAAATGGAAAATGGAAAATGAAAAGTTGTTGATTGATCTTCTGAGATTATAATAAACCCTTCCCATGAACTTTCTCAGGAGTGTCTTATTTTAGTCCTAAATCCATATTTTTGTCAAAATATTTTATCGTCTTGAGCACAGGTCGTTTCCTTTTTACTTTTATGCTGTTATTAACCATTCCCTTGTGTTATGGCCAAAGCTATGATTCCGTAAGGTTCGAATCGGACTACAGGAAGATTCTGCGCCTGATGTCTGCTGGCAGGGATTCACTGGATAATCTGATAAATTTAACAGAGAAAAACCACCGGTTGACCGAAATACAGAAATCAAAACTCTACTATATCAAAACCAAGGTTTTCTCTCTTATGGTTAATGAAAACCAGGAAGCTGAAAATGCTGATGCAGTGATAGATCCTGCAGAAAACCTTCCGTTGCTCGACAGGGCAGTTCAAAGAATCATTCAATCAAGAACGGCTATTGGAATACCCTTGTTGCAGGAGTATCTCGAAACAGCCTGCCCGCATTCAGATTCTGCTCATTATGCCACTGTATACCTTGCTGAAGGATATCGCAAGATAGGAGAATATCAAAGGGAAATGGAGATTATATATGAACTGCTTGACAAACAAGAGTTAAATATGAATAACAGGGCTTTTGCTTATAACCGGCTTGCCGCATTGTATGATGAATTCAACAGTAACCTGGCACCCTACAGGTATGACTCTGTATTTAAATATTCAAACCTCTGCATTAAAATTTCAGAGGAGAAAGGTTATGACAATCATTTGGCCACCGCCCAAAATGAACTTGGATTTTACTATCAGTCGAAAAATGAATTTACCAGGGCGTTGGAATTGTATGGTTTTGCTTTTAACAATTTTATGAAAATGAATCAGGTAGCTGATGCGATTAACGCGAAATACAATACGGCGAGGGTGTTTTATGAATTAAAAAAACACCATGATGCGATTACTGTTCTGCAAGAAGCTGAAAAATTAAGTAAAGAGGATATTGGCATCAATATATTCACAAAGATTTACTTAGAACTTGCGCGAAATTATCAAACAATCGGGGAAAACAAACTGGCTTATGAGTACCTGAACATTGCCCGTAAAATGCAGATTGATGCATTTAAAGCCAATATCAGGGCAAATATTTATGACATGTCCGCCAAATATGAAGCAGAAAAAAAAGAAAAGGAAAATCTGCAACTTCGGATGGAAAATGAAATTAAAGAAGCAAACATCAGGGCAAAAAATTCGGTTATTGGTTGGCTCATCGTGGGGATTCTGTTTACAGGAATTTTACTGGTTACCATAGCTATTCTGTTTTTACAGAAAAAGAAAGCACTGGACATCCTTGTCAAAAGAAACCTTGAAATCGTCAGCAGTGAAAAGGAATATGGGTTGATTTCGGAACAGCTTGATGAATGGGAAAAATCGGATTTTCATCCAAATGAAAATAACAACCGGCAAAATGGGGAGAGTACCTGCCTGAAGGAGCAGCTTGAAGCCTTTATGAAAGCTGAAAAACCCTATTTATTCAGTGATATCAGCATTAATGATATATCTCAGAAATTGAGAACCAACAGAACGTATATCTCTAAGCTGATAAATGATTATTATCATAAAAATTTTAATGATTACATCAACGAATACCGGATAAAGACAGCGCGACAATTACTTGCCGATCCCTCAAAAAATCACATTTCCATCGAGGGTATCGGTCAGATGTCAGGTTTTAATTCGCGTTCTACTTTTTTCACCTGTTTTAAGAAATATACCGGCATTTCCCCCTCATATTTCAGAGAATCGATAAAGTAATATTTTACGATTCCGAACCGGCTTTTACAATTCCGAACAATAACTAATTGCATTAGGGCATATTGAGATTATACATTTGCCTTATGATAAGTTTACAGATATCATTATCCGGTAAAATACAAAAAACGGGATTCCCGTTTTATGTGAAACAGTTTGCAATCCTGAACAACATCAGGGGATCGGTAAGGATATTAGACGAATCCCATATCGTAATAGAGGCAGAAGGCAAAGAAACCGGCCTTAATAAGTTCATCGAATTCTGCCGGGTCGGTCCTTTGGGTTCCAGTGTAGATGGGGTAAGCATATCAAAAAACAGGATAAGGCATTTTAATTCATTCGTCATCATTGAATAGGAAAAAAACAAATTACTAACATTAAAATAATATGAATATGAAAAAAAAACTGACCTTTATATCTTTTGTTTTGCTATTTGCAATACAGATTTCATGGAATTTGGATGGTTACGCACAACCATTAAACAACTGGCTCCAGTTTGATGGCTTCAATGATTATGTTTCATTGGGCAACTCATTGGAATTGAAGCCTCCAAGTGCCATCACACTTGAAACCTGGGTTTTCAGGGAAGACTGGAGCATACAGGAGAGTTTTATGATTATCGGGAATGCAAATAACGGAGGTTATACCCTTGAGACCTACGGCGTTAATTTGATTTTTGCTATAAACCTAAATGGTACGTTTTTTAGCATTATGCATCCTTATACAGGTTTGTCTGCCGGCTGGCACCACTTTGCTGCAACGTATGATGGTGTTATGTTTCTGCGGTTATATATTGACGGGATACCGGTAACGAATCAGCCTGCCGGGAGTTTTCTTATTCAGGATAATATGAATAATTGTACTTTCCTGGGTGCAGCGGTAAACAACGCTTGTAGCCCCAACGGGGGTTATTTCGAAGGATTTATGGATGACGTCAGGATTTGGGGAATTGCACGTTCGGCAACAGAAATCAATGACAATATGAATGTAAATATACCGGCTTCTTCAACCGGGCTTAGGGGTTACTGGAAACTGAATGAAACATCCGGTCTGACAGCCCATGACGAAACAGCATATCAAAATGACGGCGCTTTGTGCAATATGACCGGAAATGAATGGCAAGCTACTTTTACCGAATTATCCCACAACATTCAGAACACCTATAATGGAAGCATTGATATGGGGGATTACGATAACGATCACGATTTGGATATTATATTAACCGGTAGTACCAGTACTGCAATGGGAAGCTTTTATAGCAAAATTTATAGCAACGATGGAAATGGAACTTTCACGGCAACCTCAGCTTCATTAACTCAATACGAAGACAGCGACGCTGCCTGGGGCGATTACGATAATGACAGCGATCTCGATTTGCTCATGTCCGGTTCAACCAACTTGTCGTATCAAACAAATGTTTATACCCATAACGGAGCAGGTGGTTTTTCCAAATCTAATTTTCACGGTATTGCACATAGCTCATTGGCATGGGAAGACTACGATAATGACGGATGGCTCGATTTCGTTATGGCAGGTGTTCAGGCTGTTGGCAGCAGTGTTACTAAAATATACAGGAATACCTGTCCTGATGGAACCGGCCTTTTCCAGGATGCTTCAATTTCCCTTCCGGGCTATATTGGGGTAGCCAAATGGGGGGATTGTAATCAGGATGGCTATCCCGATCTGTTTTTAGCAGGTTCTGGCTCAGGTACTCCTGCAAGATTTTATATTAATGATGGCAATGGAGGTTTTAATAATTCTTCTAACTCCTTTCCTACTGCAGATAAGTCCGATGCCGATCTGGGGGATTATGACAATGACGGTGATCTTGACATAATTATATGCTATGGCGCCATTGCAAAATACACACTCATCTACAAAAATAACGGAAATGGGGGTTTCAGTAATTCCGGCATTTCATTGCCGGGCGTCAATAACGGATCTGTTGCCTGGGGCGATTATAACAATGACGGATATGTTGACATTTTACTATCTGGCGGGAACAATAATTCAGAATATGTTACAATGCTTTTAAAGAATGACCGGGACGGTGGTTTTGTATTACAGGATGAAATTCCCCTGCATGGGGTTAATTATAGCTCCGTAACCTGGGCCGACATTGACAACGACTTTGACCTTGATATTTTATACAATGGCTGGGATGGTTCGGCAATTGTTACTAAAATATACCGCAACAATTCTATATTTGCCAATTCTGTCCCAACCGTACCGACAAACCTGGTCAGCCTGATATCGGGAAATGATGTTACCCTGAGTTGGAATGTTTCTAATGACAACGAAACCCCATCCGACGGATTAAGTTATAACGTTTATATCGGAACCTCTCCCGGGGCTTGTGATGCACTAACCCCTATGGCCGACCTCAACAACGGATACCGCTATGTACCTGCCCTTGGCAACGCCGGATTGAACACAAGTAAGATTATGCGGAATTTAAAAAGCGGGTTTTATTACTGGAGTGTACAGGCCGTTGACAATGGCTTTGCAGGATCGGAATTTGCCCAGGAAGGTCTCTTTTATATTCAGGTTGAATCTGCTGATACAATACCCGGAACCGCCCTGGCCTTTGATGGCTCCGATGACCTGCTGAACATTGGTAACAATTCGAGCCTTGATGTCGGGAATACATTGACTATCGAAGCCTGGGTAAAACCGGGTTCTTCAACCGGGCGTCACAGCATTTTCTCAACAAGAAGCAACAACAGCGGTGGTTCATTCCAGCTTGAGATCGGTCCTGCAGCTGGCGGCACCCATCGGGTTGCTGTTTCAGGGGTGAATACATGGGTTGCACAGACAGGTGATAATGTTTTCTCTGATAATGAATGGGTACATATTGCCTACACCCGTTCAGGGTCAGGAGCAGGCACCCACGCCATTTACATCAACGGGCTTGCACAAACCCTTATTTCGAATGATCCTTATTCGTTTATCAACAACGGTGATGATAAGTATATCGGGGCCGGGACAAACGGAACACAACATTTTATCGGTGAAATAGACGAGGTGAGGTTTTGGAGTGTGGCCCGTTCGCAGCAACAAATCAGGGAAAGCATCCATCATACGGTGGAAAGAGACACTCCGGGATTGATAAGCTATTGGCAAATGAACGAGAATAAAGGCGTTTTAAGCGCCGACCATACGGGTGTAAACACCGCATCCCTTGAGGGGAATATGAATCCCGGCGCCTGGACGGAATCAACCGTACCCACCGGCGGAGGCGCCAGCAATACGCAGACAGAAACCACCGGCACAGTAATATTTACAGGTACCGGCCTGACAATCGATTACAGTTCTCAAAACGGCGCATCCGTTACGGTAACAAAAATAAACAACGCTCCGAATGTTTTACCCGATCTGCCAACATCTGACAACAGATACTGGGTTGCAAACCGTTATGGTTCAGGCAGTTTCAATGCAAATCTGATCTTTTCGGTCAGCAATGATTTAGTTAACGAATACGAAAGCAGCCCCGGCGAAGTTAAATTATACCGGCGTGCGAGCAATTCAGATGGCGCCTGGGAATTCGCTGCAACAGCATCAGATGTTGATACGGCGATGAATACAGTCACTTTCAACAACATCTCTTCATTCAGCCAGTTTATTATCTGCCATAACAAACGAATTTACAATTTCGCCGGTCACAGTCTTTTCTTTGGTGGAGATAATGATTATGTTAATGTGGGGAATAACGGCAGTTTAAATACCGGGAATATTATTACCATTGAAGCCTGGATAAAACCGTGGTTAGCAACAAGCCGAAACAGCATTTTTTCAACAAGAAAGGATAATGCTGATGGAGGTTTTCAATTGGAGATCGGGCCCGGAAACGGAGGGACCAATAGAGTCGCGGTTACAGGCAAGGGCGTATGGGTCGCTCAAACCGGGAATGATGCCATTGTTAACGGACAATGGAACCACATTGTTTACACCCGTTCGGGAAGCGGGGCAGGAACACACAATATTTATGTGAACGGTAAATTGCAAACGCTGATCACCGATGACCCTTATCCCTTTATTGATAACACCAGTGATAAACTGATCGGATCAACAGATGGCTCTTCCGGTTTTTTTAACGGGCAAATAGATGAGGTAAGATTATGGAATATTGCTCTCGATTCCATTCAAATCCGTGAAAATATGCATCTCCCGCTCACAGGACAGGAAACAGGGCTGGTCAGCTACTGGCAGTTCAACGAAGGAAGCGGTAATGAAACTTATGAATGTTCATTAATTAATAACGGAACCCTGATTAATATGGCTGAGGAAAACTGGGATACATCAACCATTCCCTTCGGTCCCGGTGCAAGCGACTCTCAGGTCGAAAACTTTGGATCAGTTGAATATACAAATACAGGCATTACAATGAATTATTCGGCGCAATCCGGCGCTTCCGTCACTGTTACCCGCATCGATACCCTGCCCAACCAGCTTCCTTCCGACCCTGTCCTCGATTCTGTTTTTCAGGAACAGTACTGGGTAATCAACCGCTTTGGCGCCGGAGCATTCAATGCTGAGGTAACCTTCACATTGAGCGAAGACCTTACTTCGCAGGATATGAATAATGCCTCAAAGTTCCACCTGTACCGGCGCGAAGTCAACAGCGATGGTGAATGGAGCCTTTATGCCGGTTCACCCACAATTAATCCGGCTACCGACCAGATTACCTTCTCCGGCATCACCGGCTTCAGCCAGTTTATCATTGCGCGCGAACCTTATAGCCCTGACTTCCAGGTTAACCTGACAGCCTTCATCGAAGGTCCTTTCAACGGTTCGGATATGAATACAACGCTGAATTCATCCTCACAACTGCCCTTATCGCAGCCTTACAATACAGCTCCCTGGAATTATTCCGGAACCGAAAGCGTAACCTCAATCCCTAACAGCGAGGTTGTTGACTGGATATTGATTGAACTTCGGGATGCAACGGATGCGGCTTCGGCAGGCTCAGCCGCCGTTGTGGCAAGGCAGGCCGCATTCCTGCTGAAAGACGGCTCCATAGTCGGCACAGACGGTTCATCCATTCTGCAATTCAGTAGTTTAACCGTTCAGCACTCCCTCTTCGCAGTAATCCGGCACCGAAACCATATCGCAGTGATGTCCTCAGAAGGATTGCAGCTATCGGGAACAACCTATTCCTGGGATTTCACCACCGGCTCAGGCCAGGCTTTTGGCGGCAGCAATGCACACAAGGATATCGCACCAGGCATATGGGGAATGACCGGCGCCGACGGCAATGCCGACGGACAGATCAACAACGGCGATAAGAACGATGTATGGGCTGTGCAGGCAGGAACCGGGGGCTACAAATCCGGCGATTTCAACCTCGACGCCCAGGTGAACAACGGCGACAAGAACGATGTATGGACGCCGAATACGGGGCTGGGCGGGCAGGTGCCTGACTACGCTGAAGCTTCGTCAGGCAAGCCAGATGCACAAAGCCCGAAATGTTACGTACCTGAATAAATCCATTGTTTCAGTCAGGGTGCGATTTTGAGTCGCGCCCTGACTGGTCAAATTTTCGTGAGTAAAGGACTTAAATCTTGCTGGAATCCCGCTCGCCAGGACGTCCACGGCCGGGTACTTGAAATCGGTTGCGTTTTCGATTTCGGTCCCCGATTTTATAGTCGGTCCTTACCAACTCAAGATTAATTGATAAATTTTATCATTTAAGCATTGGAGGGGAAACTGAAAAAAACTTTTTAACTCATTTTTAGGCTTTTCCATCAGCTTTTTCAGATTCCAGCCCGTTGCAGCAAGCATTGCATTGATTTTTGGGAATGAATTTCCAAGCAGGTAGTTTTGTTCCATCCGGAACTGGCTCTTCAAGTGTCCTATTGCTGGTTCTATTGCTGCCCTTCTTCTAAATTTCTTTCTTTTCTTTCTTCTCTGATAAGAATTGTCTGCTTTCATGAGGGGCTTGGGAGTGGATATGACTGTCTGCCCGATCTTTGCTTTACCAGAACCACCACGATCATAAACCACTTCTTCAGGTTGGCAACCCAGGTTCTTTTGCATTTGTTCCAGTAAAGGCTCTATGGTCTGATTGTCATGTGGGTTCCCTTCAAAGGCTTTGATGCCTAAAATGAGTAAATTTTTTGGGTTCATTACCAGTCCGATCTTATTGCCAAACTCATAGGGCTTGTGTGCTTTACCCTTGGCAAAACATGCTGTAAATGGTTTATGAATACTGTAAAGCTTGTCCTTGTCAAAGGTTTGCTGGTTAATGGCCCTGCGAAACAAACCCATCTGCTCATGATACTTCTCAAGGCTTTCCTTGCTTAGTTTGCGTACCAGTTCCCTGATTTGCCTGCCAGCAAGGGTGCGAAGTTTTCTTTTTGCCTTTTCAGCCTTCTTCCGCCCCCTTGGATGTTTGCCATTGAGGGTGTCTCTGACCAATTGTTTACTAAGCCTTTTGTAAGTCTGCCTTTGTTCTATGCCTTCCCGCTGGGCTATTGCATTGGACTTATCGATCACCTTCTTTGCCAGTTTGGCATCTGTGGGAAAGCTTGTATTGTTGCCCTGTACTGTTGTAACCGATACCGATTGTTTACTCATGGCTCCTTTACCATGTATCTGAACCGAGTATCCAAATATCTTCTCTATTCCCTGTTCTCCTATCCGCTTGCGGAAATGTACAAAATCACTCGGGTCACATGGAAACTTATGCTGAAAATGGGCCTCACCACAGAAGTATTGCAGGTATGGATATCTTATCCATGCCTCGGCCAGGATCTCGTCGTCAATATTATGGATACGTTTCAGCATAAGACAACCTACCATTAACCTTATGGGCATGCCTGGTTGGCATGTATCTGAATATAATCCTGAAAACTCATTTTCTAAGTAAGACCAGTCTACTCTATTAGCCAGCAAAACCAATTCATGGGTCATGTCTATGAAATCTGTCAGGTTGGGGCTGAATATTTCCCTTTGTTGCTGATCGGGTGATTTTCCTTCATTTTCTGCAAGATTTTTATCTAATTAAAAGATTCGTATTATATTTGAGCTAAAATATATTTATCCTGTACCTGAATTAGTTTTAGCTTTGAATAACTCGTTGAATTATTATATCATTCAGTTTATAATGACTTTTGGGATTTTTAACATCTCCATTTCCCAACAAACCAATATCGATTCCTTAAAAACAGTTTTAACCTCCAATTCCCAATACAGCGATATGGTCGATTTACATTTCGTCATATCAGATTATTATAATGATACAAATATCGACAGTGTTTTGCATTATGCAATATCCGCAAAACTTATGGCTGAAGAAAGCAGCGATACGGCAATTATGATGAAGTGCAGTAATGATCTTATGAATACAGCTTTGGAATTAAGAAAGCAAAGAAAATTTGAGGCTGCAGAAAAATTGATTTTAATTTGCATTGAATTGCGGGAAAAGGCCGGAAATGAACCTTCTACTATTGCAGGCTACGTAAATTTATGTATCAGTTATTGTAATCATAGGAGGTATGATGCTGGAATAAAAGCAGGGATGATGGCGAAGGAAATTTCGTTAAAATATCAGTATTCGCCGGACTCTTCCCACAAGGCCGATGCACTGGGTGGTCTTGGCAGTGCCAATTACTGGCTTGGTCAGATTTTTTATGAGAAAGGTGAGTATTACAATGCTATCAAGTGTTTTACAGAATCTGCCAACTACAGGAATATCATGGGTAATTACCGCACATTAGCTCAATCTCTGACAGGTCTGGCACGAATATATGTCCAACAAAAGAAATATCCCGAAGCCATTTCCTGTTTCGATTCTGCCCTTGCCTTATACCAAGAGTTTACATCGAAAAAGGGCATTTTCAGGACGTTACGAGGTCTGGGAAACGTATATGAATTGCAGGAAGATTATGGTAAGGCATTGTTATATTATTATAAGACACTTTTCCTGCAAAGAAAATACGAAGCGGGGTTTGAAAAACATATTACCTGTCAAATGCTGGGAAACCTTTTTATTCAAATTTACCGCCTGCCTGAATACAGGGTATTTGAAGTAATACCATCTATTCAAAGTTATGGCATCGAAAATGCCTATTTAAGCATGAGGGACTCGGCAGGATATTACTTATCATTAGCCTATAAATCAAGTAAGCATCTGGGAGACGATTTAATAATGATCAGGAGTTTGTTGGGATTGGCGGAAATTTCATTTGCTCAAAAGGAATTTGAGGCGGCTATTTCACAACTCAATGAGGCAATCTTTCTTGCAAAAAAAATAGAAGCGAAGCCTGAGTTATATAATGCTTACCATCTTCTTTCGGTGACTTCAGAAAAACTTGGCCGTTTTGAGGATGCACTAAATTATTTTAAACTTTATGAAATCATAAAAGATTCTGTCTACAATGAAGAATCAACAAGGCAAATTGCCGATCTTCACTATAAATTAAAAATTGAGAAAAAGGATCAGGAAAACGAACTCCTCCATGAGAAATCTGAATTGCAGCAGGAGAAATTGAATAGACAGGCTGATATTCTCAAGGGTTCTGTTATCATCATATCTCTGCTGGTTATTATCGGTGTTATGATTTTCCGCAGTCAGCACTTACGAAAAAAACTGGAAAAGCAGGCTGCAATCATGGATGAACGGAATCGTATCAGTGCAGACCTGCACGATGATATCGGCACAGGACTATCCAAGATATCATTGCTCAGCGAGTTTGTCAGGACCCAGGCTGAGTTGCCTGAAACAAAAAAAGAAGCAACGAAAATTGCAGATACCTCCAGGGAATTGTTGCAGAACATCAGCGAAATCATCTGGGCAATGAACACAAAAAACGATTATGTTGACAACCTTGTGGCCTACATCCGGCGGTATGCTGCAGAGTATTTTGAGAATCTGCCACTGAAGTTTAAAACTACATTGCCGGCTGTAATTCCCCGCTTACCCATTTCAGGCGAACATCGCAGGAACATATTCTTTACCATAAAGGAAGCCATGAACAACATTGCAAAACATGCAAGGGCAACAAAAGCCGAATTGATTTTTTCAATAAAAAATGATGTTCTGTTTGTTGTTATCCAGGACAATGGCATTGGGATACCGGAAGGCAAGTTGAATCAGTTTGGAAATGGTTTGAAGAATATGCATGAGCGTATGTCAGGGATCAATGGAAGTATCAAAATTGAAACCAATGCCGGAACAAAAATTACTTTGGCATTGCCGATATAAAAATACTGTACTCAATTCTGTGAAGAGGGCAATATTACCCGAATGGGGTATTTTCAAATGAAGAATTCTGTATTAATATTGCAACATCATGATTGAGAAAAATATCACTGTTTCTATTGTAGAGGATACTGAGGATATCCGGGAAGCGATGCGTGTACTGATTAATGGTTCTGAGGGCTTTGAATGTAATCACGTTTTTGCCGATGCAGAAGAAGTGTTGAATAATATGCCTGACGGGGATGTTGATGTTGTGATCATGGATATCGGCCTGCCGGGGATGGATGGGATCGAATGCATGAAAGCCATGTTGCCGAACATGCCCGGTACCCAGTTCATGATGTGTACAGTTTACGATGACGATGATCATATTTTTGAAGCCCTGCAATCCGGAGCATCGGGGTACATATTAAAAAGGACTTCTCCGGCACAGATACTGGATGCCATACGTGACCTTCATGCGGGCGGTTCGCCCATGAGCAGTGAAATCGCCAGGCGGGTGGTACATTATATGCAAAAGAAAAACAGGCCCTCCGAATCCGTGGAGCTGCTTACCGACCGTGAAACGGAAATCCTTGATTACCTTGCCAAAGGATACCTCTACAAAGAGATTGCCGGTGAACTTTTTATCAGCAAGGAAACCGTCAAAAAGCACATCCACAACATTTACGAAAAGCTCCACGTACAAAACCGCACGGAAGCGCTGAATATAGCTTTTCACAGGTAGATAACAGTTTCACATATACATTATTAAACCTGATTCATTAGTATAATTTCTCTGCTGACTCTTGTTGCACAACAATTATTTCCCGGGGTTTGTAGGGTATAGGGTATATTGCGGATATATGGAAGAAATAAAGATCAAACATCTTACATCTGACTTCTGATATCTTCGTCCCGCAACCAAAATACACCAAATGGGTAATTGTTTTGGCTGCCCTGCTGCTGTACTTTTGTTTGGAATTGTTCTTTATTTTTTTTTATCATCAAACTAACTTAGTATTATTAATTTAAAGCTAGTCAACATGAAAAAATTTAAATTGGTTTTAACCATAGTATTAATTTTTAATACTATCGCTGCTATCAGCCAATACCTCTCATTTGAGGAGGGTATTAAAAACACACCCGAAGTAAATACTACTCCGGAGTTGTTTTTTGTAAACGGAGAAAGTTCCTTTGTTGAAATTACTTACAAATTTTTAGGTGCATATATTACGGAAACAAATGTTAAAGGTGAGAAATATCAATTCCTTCATATAGATGATTTTACAAAAATGGGCCAAATAGGAGCTCCGGCTTTACCAGCCCATAATGATATTATAGCCATGCCTGAAAACTCAGTAGGTAAAGTAATAATCCTTGATTCCGAATATTTTGAATACGATGGATTCAACATTCACCCAGTACTGAAACCAATGATTGATACTGAGGGAGCTCCTGAACCCAAGTTTCAAAAAGACGAAGTTATTTATGGAACCAATGAATATTTTCCGAAAGATATTGTTGACGTAACCAGAATTCTACTATCCCGGGAAACACCATTGGCTATTACGCAGATACGACCGGTACAGTTTAATCCTGTGACCGGTAAAATTAGGGTTTATTCCAAAATCAATTTCAGATTGGAATACATGGGTAACAATTTATCGTTTAGCTCAATCAGTGAAAAAAATACACTGCATTATACCAATCTTTTGAAGAGAAGTGTGATAAATTCTGAAAGTATTCCGGATGGAATCTCTTCTGAAAATTATAGCTCAAAAACAGGGGAGAAAAACTATATCATCATCACACATGACGAATATGAATCGCAGGCAAATAATCTTGCCATCTGGAAAAGAAAAATGGGATATACGGTAGAAGTTGTTTCTCAATCAAGCTGGACATCAGCACAGGTAAAAACAGAGATTCACGATAGATACAACGCCTGGATACCACGACCTGACTATTTTGTTATTATCGGAGATCATGACGGCGCTTTTGCTGTACCCGGCGAGATTTGCCAGGATCCTGATTTTAATGATGACTTTGCAACTGATCTATATTACGCATGTATGGGAGGCGGTACTGATATTACACCCGATATGGCTCATGGCAGAATATCTGTTTCATCTTCGGCAGAAGCCCAGGTGGTTGTAAATAAAATAATTAACTATGAAAAAAATCCTGCTGAAAATTCTGATTTTTATGAGAATGGTTTGAATTGCGCACAATATCAGGATGATGATAATAATGGGTATGCTGATAGAAGATTTTGCCATACAAGTGAAGATGTCAGAGATTATATAATAAATGACCAGGGATATAATTGTGAAAGAATATATTTTACAAATTCTTCGTGGAGTGTTACTGATCTTCATTATGAAAATGGATATTATTCAAATGGAGAACTGTTGCCAGCCGATCTTCGGACAACATCTTTTAATTGGAGTGGTAACTCCACAGATATAACTAATGCAATAGATAATGGCAAGTTTTATGTTTTTCACAGAGATCATGGTTTTACAGACGGCTCGGGTTGGGCTCATCCACTTTATACTACAGCTACATTGGATTACCTTACAAATGGTGATTTGTTACCTGTTGTTTTTAGCATAAATTGTTATACCGGTAAATTTACAGCAGATAATTGCTTTGCTGAAAAGTTTATCCGTTTGGAAAATAAGGGAGCTGTCGGGGTAATAGCTCCGTCTTATTGGAGCCATACAGGGTTCAACAATGCATTTGCTGTAGGCATGTTCGATGCCATTTGGTCTGATCCTGGACTATTTAGTGTGTATGGCAGTGGTGGAACTGGTACTAACTATACCATAGGACCAGGAAATGATATTTACTCATTAGGGGATGTGCTGAATCAGGGACTTGTTGCAATGGAGCAAAACTGGGATGGTTTGCCTATATACAAAAAATATCAGAATGAGATTTATCATTGGTTTGGGGATCCATCCATGAAAATCTGGACATCGGACCCAAACCAAATTCCTCTATATGCATCTCATCCCTTTTCACTTGGGCCTGGAGCAACTTCAATACATATTGATGGAATGGGAGTACCGGATGCTTTAGCAACTCTGGTTTATGATGGCCATCTGGTTGGAAAAACACAACTCTCCGGTTATTCAGGTTGGATATTTTTTGATCCTTTAACCGATCCAAGTAAGGATGCAATTCTGACAATTTCAAAGCATAACCATAAACCTTATCTCGCAACTATTGATATAACTGATTATGGCGTTTGGACCGGGGCTGTTAGCGAGGATTGGGACAATGCAGCCAACTGGAGTGGTTATACACTGCCCGATAATAATATCAATGTTACCATTCCCGATGCCAGCTCTGTCCCACATTCCCCGGTAATAGAAGGCTGTGAAGCTTATTGCCTTAACCTTTTTCTCGAACCCGGTGCAATAGTTATGATGAATGACTATGGTTACCTGCATTGTTATGGTAATTTCAATACCAGTGATGGCCAGTTTACAATGAACGGTGGCCATTCTTACCTTTATTTCAAAGGTTTTAGCGATACCTACTGGCGTGATGGCAATGGAGATGATACCTATAGCAATGTCGTGGTTATGAAAAGTTTAAATAAGCACCTTAAATTGCGTCAAAGCGCAACCATCCTTGGTACATTCGTGATAAGTGAAGGGGTTTTTGAAATGAATAATTACCAAACACTTACTGTTGTTGATCCCGTCTCTTTTGCTTTTCAGGTAGAAGATGGAGGTGAGCTATTTTTGGATGAAAGTAATGAATACATAGATGTTGCCGGTGATATCACATTTTTTAATGGCAGCAGAACCACAATTTCTGCCGGTATCATCAGGTGTGGGGGAAATTTTGTTGTTGAAGACAATACCAATGATATCAACCTGCTTGGTACAATACTGAGGATGAATGGTTCATCAGACCAAATTATAGATTACCAGGATTATGATGAGTTGTTTAAGATTGGAAATCTTACAATTAATAAGTCCGGAGGAACATGCTACATGGGACCTTCGGATTTGGATATAAACGGCGATCTTTTGATTATGAATGGTGCGTTAAGCTGTGCCGAGGAGCCATACTCATTAAATTGTCATGATATCTATATTGAAAAAAATTGGACCAATAATGTTGGCGAAACGGGATTTGTTCAAGGTATAGGAGTTTTTGGAGGGCGGGTTATATTTGATGGTGGAAACTATCCGCAATATATATCAGATGAACATTTTAATGAACTTGAGTTGAATAAAGCATCCGGCGGGGGTATACGTATGGATGGAACCCATGTGGTTTGCAATGAATTTGACTGGACAGCCGGTATAATCTATGTGTTGAACGAGGGTTCATTTACTGCAGATGATCTTTATGATGATGGTATATATGGCAAATGGATTTTAGATGGGGGGACTATTACAATACCTCCACCTCCTGGCGGAAAGAATGATCCTAAATCTGGCCCGGTAGACCTTAACGGTGAAGTACATATACATGATGGCACAATGTTTATCTCAGGAACTTCCAGTCATTGGCCCGGATCTCATGATGCATTGATTGAGATGAGCGGAGGTGTTCTGGATTTAACGGATTGTGGGATCGATATAATAAACAGTAATTACACTCTCACAGAAAATATTACCGGAGGAACAATCAGGACAACAGGAAGTTTTAAATGTGGCCGGAATGATTTTCATCCTGATGGTGGTACTTTTGAATTTTATGGGTCAGGGGATGATTCTATCTCACAGGTGCCCGGATCCACCCTGTATGACGTTGTTATTAATAAAGCTGCAATGGAAGGTTCTCCATTGGAGCTTTATGGAAATCTGATTGGAGACCAGGGTAAATCTAATACTGTTGCTCTCAGCAGTGATCTGGTTATTACGAATGATCTGATTATTGATGCCGGAACACTTGATGGTGAACAATGGTTTATTTATGTCGGAGCAAACTGGACCAATAATGTTGGGCCGGGAGGATTTATCCCAAATACAGGAACGGTTATCTTCAGCGGAAGTAATAATGCAAGTATACTCACCACTGAAACATTTTACAACCTTACGATTGCTAAATTGCAGACGGCAAATATCAGTTGGGATTGGTGGCCTGCAATTGTAGCAAATGAATTAAATATCAATTCAGGTTCATTTATTGGTAATAATGATGCAATGCTTTCAGTAAGTGGAAATGTTAATATTAACCAGGGTGGCATATTTGAAATGACATCAGGTTGTGAATTGCATCTTGATGATGGTAGCACACTTACTGTATCTAATGGAGCCAGGCTAAAAGTTCTTGGCGAGGAAGCAAACGGTATTCTTGTTACAAATATTTCAACAGGAACCTATAGTTTTAATGTTTCAGGCATTATCGAAGCCAGGTATACCATTTTCGAAAATATGGATTCGGATGGGATCAATGTAGGTCCTTTAGGTTACGTAAGCCCAAACAATCCTGATAACCGTTTTAACCATTGTACATTCAGAAAAGGCGCTCCGGCCCCTTCAACCCTGTTAACATTAGACAATGACCAGGTTTTCATTATAGGGGCCCCCAGGTTTGAAGACACCTATGGCAATACCGGCAGCAATGTTAGGAAAACAGTAAATCATGGTGAAGTAACCTTCATTGACTATTCAGGCGCTTTTTCCGGTGAAGCGTACGAAGACGATGTTTTTAACAGGATATTCTGGGTCGGGGGAGGTATTGAACTGGAGCTCACCCTCATGCTTGAAGGCCCTTATAGTCAGGGGGAAATGCTCACAACATTAAATGCTGCGGGCTTTATTCCTCTCAATCAGCCTTACAACGTTGCACCCTGGTACTACACCGGCGCTGAATCGGTTGCCTCCATTCCCAACCCCGATGTGGCTGACTGGATTCTGATCGAGCTTCGTGATACCACAGATGCTGCCTCTGCAACATCGGGAACTGTTATTGCGCAACAGGCGGCCTTCCTTCTGAAAGACGGTTCCGTTGTCGGGATGGATGGCTCCTCAAACCTTACATTCCCTGTTACGCCGGATTATGAATTGTATGTTGTGGCATGGCATCGCAACCATATTGGAATCATGTCTGCTATACCTTTAATTGACACTGGTGGCATTTACAGCTATGATTTTTCGACAGGCGCCGGTCAGGTATTCGGTGGCGCCAACGGTCATAAGGAAATCGCCCCCGGCATCTGGGGTATGGCTGGCGCCGACGGCAATGGAGACGGTCAGATCAACAACGGTGACAAGCTTGATATTTGGTCGCCACAAGCCGGATCAGGGGGTTATCTTTCAGGTGATTTTGACCTCGACAGCCAGGTGAACAATGGCGACAAGAATGATGTTTGGATCCCGAATACAGGGATAGGCGGTCAGGTGCCACAATAGTTAAAAGTGGAAAGTGGAAAATGGAAAATGAAAAGTGAAAAGTTGAAAGGGCTGAACAGTATTTGGCTGGATATTCTGCAATTACAAAAATAATAGGCAGCCTGTCAGTTGATGCTGCTCAAAAAGTCAGCAAGGTTCTGGCGATCATGCAACCCAAGCTTTTTGCGGAGCCGGTAACGGGATTTCCTCAGGCTGTCGGGGGAGATATTCAATACGGCGGCGGCCTCTTTTATACTTAAGTTGAGTTTTATCAGGGCGGCAAGCTTCAGGTCACCGGTGGTCAGCTCCCGGCTCTTTTCCTGCAGGGAACTGAAAAACTCCTTGTTTACTTCTTCGAAATAGAGTTTAAACAACTCCCAGTCATTTTCCGAGTTCATATTCCGGTTGATCTGCCGCCGTATATCACGCAGTTTAATTTTCAACGCATCATCAGCCCTGGTCGAAAAGGTTTTGAGCTCGTTATCCAATGCCTGCAGCAAATTGTTCTTTTGAAGCATATTCAGTGCATGGGTAGTCAATTGCTTGCTCTGGTAAGCGTTTTCTTCCAAAAGCCTGTTTTCCAGCAACCTGCTTTTTTCCAGTTCTGATTTTATCTGTTTTTGTTTGAGATGCCTTCTGTTCATCAGCAAAAAGGTGACCAAAAGCAACAGAAAAAAAACAACGGCAATAAAAACAAGAATATATACCTGGGTTGATTTGCGCTTGATTTTCAGGCTCTGTATTTCATTGTCCCTGGAGAGCAATATAATCTTATCTTCCATTTTTTCTGTTTCATACTTTGACCTCATCTCTGCCACCCGCGAGGTAAGTTCTGTTGAAAATACCGAATCGGTCAAAGCCATCTGCCTGTTTTGACATGCCCATGCCTCACGGTAATCGCCTTGGTTAGCATAATACATTGACAAAAGTTGATAACCATCTCTTTCGTACACCTTAAAATTATGTTTGGCTGATATCTCAATACTTCTTTGAATAAAGGCATAGGCTGATTCGGGCTTGCCGGTTTGCATGTATAGATCAGCCAATTTAAGGTAGGAAAAAGAGAGAAACCTCTTTTTATCAAGCAACCCGAAAATCCTGACTGCCTGCTGAAGCTTTTCTTCAGCCCTTTCATATCGGGCAGTGTTCATAAAAACAACACTCATATTCAACAGTAATTCAGCCACATAACCCTGCTGTTTCAATGAATCCCTGATTACAAGCGCCTCTTTGTAGAGTATCAGGGTGGTATCATAATTTTTTCTGTACTCGTAAATAGTGCCAATATTCTGCAGGCAGGAAGCGATACCGTTCAAATCCAAGAGCTTCCTTCGTATGGTAAGCGATCTGTTAAAGTAATCAAGGGCGATATCATACTGTCCCATGTTTTTGTAAACTGTTCCTATATTATTCAATAGCAGGGATTTATAGTATTGATTTCTTTCGCGGGATGTTTCCGGGAGGGTATCCTCAACAATTTTCATGGATTCGAGAAAATAAAACAATGACCGGTCATAAACTGAAATTCTGGAATATGAATTTCCCAGGTGGTTGTATATCCGTGCCCTCCATATTACTTTATTGTTCTGTTCAGCAATCTTCAGCGCTTCCTGAGCGAAAAATATCGAAGTATCCATTTCGCCCAGATCATAATGAATGTAGGCCATGCTGATCAGGGCCTGATATTCCTCTTCAACGGAGTGGTATTTTTTTGCAAGCTTCAATGCTTTAAGCGCCATACCTGCCGACTCCCTGAAATTTTCATCTTCAAACAACCGCTTCGATACCTCATTATATATCATGGCATGCTCCTGTTCAGGGCTGGAATTCAATAAGCCCGCAAGGCTGTCATGCACCGGATGCTGACTTAAGCTTGTAAGTGAAATGAAACAAATTACGAGGGCAAAATTTCGGCTCACCATGAACGGATTGTTTTTGTAATCATAACTCCCGGTTTTCAAAAATACAAAATCCACTGCATTTTAATAAAGATAAAAAACAGGTCTTCAATTGCTTTTTCATAAATCATTTATTATCAAATAATTATATTTTATTACAGATTGAATATCTACATTTTATCTACTTATAATTCTGCCTTTGTCCACTTAATATCCGGGATTATTTTTGTTTTAAAACCGGGTTTCATGGTAGATTTGAATATTCATCATGAGATGAGATGAAAACGGGTTGATATGAATTCAATAATGATTTTAGTAAAAGACAAAACCGTATTTGTTCGTTTCGGAGAAATCCTGGACAAAGGAAGGTTGGATATTACCAATGCCCTTGGCCACCAGGTTTTTAACAAAGATTTTACAAAAAGCCATTACGAGATAATATCACTCCGTGAACCCGGCGGAAAATACTGGCTGACTGTTGACTCAGACGGCATCAGAATAAAAAAATCATTTCATTTAAAGTAAATACATTATGAAAAAACAAGGACACACCATTCTGCTAAAAGCATTGATCACAGTGTTTTTGCTGTTAACAACGATTTTTGCCTTTGCTGATTATGTGGATGTAATAAAAGCGAAGCGTGTTGCACTCAATCTGCATGCCGGGCGATCAGGAGATGTATTGAAATCTCCCACCATTGCCAGGGTTATCGAAAACCGGGAAAACGGCGAAACGGTATTTTATGTCATAGAGTATCATCCGAAAGGATTTGCCATCATTTCAGCGGATGATTGTGTGCAGCCCGTATTGGGGTATTCCTTTGAAAGCGGTTATGATGAGAATGATATGCCGCCGGCATTTGAATTTTATATCTTAACCCGGCTCAGGAAGCAGATTTATGCCGCCCGGAAGGCAGGTGTTGAACCGGACCAGGAAACAACGCTTGAATGGCAGCGTCTATTGGTTGATCCGGATAATTTTTCGTCCAAAGAGGTGAAAAGCTTTGTTCCTTTGCTATCTACCACATGGGGACAGGGTACCTTTTATAATTCCCATTGTCCGCCCGATACTGCCGGACCTGACGGACATGCGCTGGTAGGCTGCGTTGGCGTCGCCATGGCACAGGTGCTCAACTACTGGGAACACCCGTGGAAAGGAACCGGCAGCCACACTTATACTCATCCCGATTACGGAACGCAGACGGCAAATTTTGGAAATTCCGTATATAATTTCGACAATATGCCGGATACCGCCACCACCTATCATGATGATTTAGCGCAACTGATGTATCATTGTGCCGTTTCGGTGGATATGGATTTCGGCCCCGATGGTTCGGGAGCCTGGGGTTGGGGTAACAGCGACGTAAGCAATGCCCTCAAGGATTATTTCTACTTTAACAGCGGCGCCGATGATATTACCCGTTCCTCTTATTCAGCCACCTGGGTGGATAAAATGAAAGAGGACCTTGACCTTAACCGTCCGGTGATATACGGCGCAAGAGACAACCAGCAGGATGCAGGACATGCCTGGGTACTCGACGCCTATACCACCGGCGATATGTTTCACTGCAACTGGGGCTGGTACGGAAACTTCAACGGGTTTTACTCCATTGATGATTTTTCCGTTGACGGTTATACCTTTGATGTATGGGAACATGCCTGTGTGAAAATTCGTCCAAAGACAGCCAATTTGAACGGAACCTGGGATCTGGCCGGAAGCCCTTACCATATCTACTATAATCATATTGTTGATCCGGGCGATCAATTGATCATTGAACCCGGTGTTGAGGTTTTCTTTGAGGGAAGATATAAACTCGAAGTACAAGGCAGGCTTGAAGCCGTTGGCACACCGGCCGATACTATCTTCTTTCATGTGTCGGATCCGGTCATCGGCTCAAGGGGGATAAGGTTTATCAACCTTAACGATTATGCTGCCGACAGTTCGAAGCTGGCCTATTGCCGGATTGACAACGGTTATGGCAACTATCTCCAGGTGATGGGGCTGGGAAGCACCTATGGCGGCGCTGTATATTGCGAAAACTCCTCCAGGGTGCTGCTTGAACACAACCGGGTTTACGGGGGAAATGCCGGTTACGGAGGCGGGATTGCCTGCATCGACACTTCTGATATCCGGATAAAAAATTGTGTGATAGAAAGCTGTGAGGCATTAATGGGCGGTGGCTTATACCTCTCCGAATCCTCCCCCATGATCAGTTACAACGTTTTTCGCAACAACCAGGCCTTTTCGAATGGCGGGGGAGTTTATTGCAACTATAATTCCCCTGCCCATTTTTACCGGGATACGATTTGCAATAATGCGTCATTGTATGGCGGAGGAATCGGATTGTCATCTTCCGATGCTGTTTTCGATGAAGTGGTTATCCACAGCAATGATGTGGTGTATATGGGAGGCGGCATGTATCTTACAGAGTCAGGCGCATACGTGAACCAATCCAAAATATACAGCAATACAGCCGTTCCGGGCGTTGGGGGTGGCATCCTGTGTCATTCAAATTCTGATATGGTCATTGAACGGTCACTGATCTTTTCCAACAATGCAGATACAAGCTCCGCCCTTTATATTATTGGCTCTCACCCTTCTCTTTTTCACACAACGGTTGCACACAATCTGGCAGCGCCCTTCCAACCCGCTATTCAGGTAGCCTGGGGTGGGCTTGATATTGAAAACTCCATCCTTTGGAACAATGGATCGGGAAGGATTGACACTGCGGGCAGCGCTTTTGTTGCCGTTCAGTACTCCATCATGGAGGACACTGCCTATACCGGCGCCGGTGTGCTCCATCAGGATCCCTTGTTTGTATCTCCCGTAAATGCGAACTATCAGTTAAAGTGGCCAGGCTTCCCGCTGCCCGATGAAGGAAAATCCCCGGCCATTGATGGCGGAAACCCCGCTTCGCCGCCTGATCCGGACGGCACCCGCGCCGACATGGGGCCATTTCCCTTTGAACAAACATTTACGCCTTTGCCGGGAGGCGATATCAGCGGCGTACTCACCTGTGCCGGAAGCCCTTATTATGTTGATGGAGACCTGATGGTGCCGCAGGGCGATGAATTGGTGATTGAGCCGTGCGTATCGCTCATATTCAGGGGAAATTTTGCTTTGGAGGTGCGTGGACGCCTGCTGGCGGAAGGTACCCACGCCGACCGGATCAACTTCGCCCCTTCCGATACGGTCACGGGCTGGAAAGGGATCAGGTTTTACAACACAGAGAGCAACAGCCAGGATTCTTCTGTTCTTCGCCACTGCCGTGTAACTTTTGGCAGAGGCAATCCCGCCGTCCAATATAAAGGAGGCGCCCTCCTTTTTACGAGCTCAGGCGATGTTCTTGTAGAAAACTGTCTGCTGAACAAAAACCGGGTGACCAACCAGGGAGGGGCCGTTTACATACACGGATCAAACGGGCCGTTGCTCGTAAACAACACGATTGAAAATAACCGGGCATTGTCGGGAGGAGGCGTGTTTGGCATCTACACACAAATCAACCTCTCAGGAAACACCATACAGAACAACACGGCCGAATATGGCGGGGCGGTGCATATTCATACCTCCCATTTTAATTCGGCAGGAGATGTGTTCCGGCACAATTGGGCCGATCTGTACGGCGGCGGATTGTATTTTGAGGCACACGGCTCGTGCACCTTCGATCCTGTAAATAAATCAAATATCTACCTGAACTATGCCGGAGCGGCAGGCCTCGACCTGTTCTATACCGGAAATATGGCGAACATTAAACATGTGGTTGTGGATACCTTTACCGTTCAGTATATCAACAAACATTTTGTTTATCCCACACAGAGTTTTACCATGAACATGAGCAACCATGTGGTTGATCAGATGGCAGGTGACCTTTATGTAAGCCCCACAGGTTCTGATAGTAATTCAGGAACAAGTTCCTCCGCACCCTTAAAAACCATGCACATGGCCTGCATGAAGATTTTGGCGGAAGAGGCAAATCCCCGCTCTATTTGGCTGGCCGAAGGTACCTATTCGGAAGGAGCCACCGGAGAAGTGTTCCCTGTCAACTGGCGATCCTATGTCTCAATGAAAGGCGCCGGCATAGATGTAACCGTTATTGACGGAGAAGATAAAAACCACCTGCTGTTTTGTTACGATGATACTGGTTTTTCGATTGACAGTATCACCTTTCGGGAAGGATACGGGCAACACGGCGGCGCAATCCGGCTGGAGGAAGGCAGCTCGCCTGCCATCTCAAATGTACTTGTTACAGAAAATCAAGCAACAAAAACCGGAGGCGGTATCTATTGTAAAGAGAGCAGCCCGTATATCTATGATGCCACCATCTCGCACAATTATGCCCATGAATATGGAGGAGGTATCATGGCTTCATCCAGCGATCCGACCATTTTGAAGGCTTTGATTGCTCATAATTCTACCATATATGGCGGAGGAGGTATTTATGCAACACTTTACAGTGATGTTACGCTCGACTCGCTGACCATTTATAAAAACACGGCTGCCAATGGAGGCGGACTCTGTTTCTTTTTCGTCTGCAACGGAACCATCAGCAACACACTTATTCAGGAAAACCAGGCGCCATCACAAGGTGGTTACAATGGAACAGGCGGAGGAGTGTATATTTCCTATTCTTCCAGCCCTGATTTCTACAACACACAGGTACTTTACAACGAGGCAGACTATCGGGCAGGCGGGATTTATGCTTCCGGCGCAATTGCTTCAACCTTTTCCAATTGCCTTGTTGAAGGCAACAGCGCCAACTCGGGCGGGGGATTATACGTGGGGGGAGGAAGCAGCGGAACTACCCGTTTTTACAATGCCATCATCAGCAACAATTCCTCCCTCAATGGCCATGGTGGTGGTGTGTATCTGGACGGGGGCAATCAGGCGTTTTACAACGCGACCATTACCGGAAATGCGGCAAATGGATGGGGTCAGGGCGGCGCCGTTCATAACCAAAACAGTAACTCATTATTTGCCAGCAGCATCCTGTGGGGAAATACACCCAATGAGATCAATGTGGCAGGCGGGAGTGTATCAGCCGAATACTGCAACGTGGAGGGCTCCTATCCGGGCGCCGGGAACATTGATTCCGATCCGGTATTTATTTATGGCTCGCATGGCCCTTATCATCTTAGCAGCAGTTCTCCGTGCATTGATGCAGGGAATCCCGATACCACGGGGATGTCGCTTCCTGTGTACGATTTTGCCGGCAATTTGCGAATTGCCAATGATACGGTTGATATGGGCGCCATTGAATATCAATCCACTGCCGCCATTTCACTCGATCTGAAAGTTTTTCTTGAGGGGCCCTTCAACGGTTCTGAAATGAATACAGATTTAATCGGGTTGACTGAATTTCCGTTATCCCAGCCTTATCATATTGTGCCATGGAATTATACCGGCGCTGAAGCGGTTGCCGCCATTCCCGGCACGGATGTGGTTGACTGGGTGTTAATTGAACTGCGCGATGCCCCGGATGCGGCTTCGGCAGGTTCAGCCGCCGTCGTGGCGCGGCAGGCTGCCTTTTTGATGAGAAACGGGAGCGTCAGAGGCCTCAATGGCACATCACTTTTATTCTTTAACGAAACAGTAACATATTCCTTGTATGCCATAATCTGGCATAGAAGTCATATTGGGGTAATGTCGGCAGCGCCATTGACAAAAACCGGGGGAGTGTATTCTTGCGACTTCACCAATGATGCATCACAGGCATACGGCGGCACACAGGGACACAAGGAGATCGCCCCCGGCATCTGGGGCATGATTGGCGCCGATGGCAATGCCGACGGGCAGATCAACAATGCAGACAAAAACGATGTATGGGCCATGCAGGCAGGCGCTTCGGGTTACCGGACCGGCGACTTTAATTTGGACTCACAAGTGAACAACAACGATAAGAATGATGTGTGGGCGCCCAATACGGGATTAGGCGGGCAGGTGCCGGAATAATAGTAGAAAGTAGAAAGTGAAAAATGGAAAAATAAAAGCAGAATAGCCTATAATTCATTGATGTTGTATATTTTTGGTGAATTACAAATCACCTGAAATGAAAAATTGGGTTATCCTGGCGCTTATTTTAATCTCTTCTGTGTATGTTTATGGCGATCATTTTTCTGACAGCCTGGAAATGACATTGACAAAATCCTCTGGCGAACAGAAATTCAATACGCTTATCCAGCTTTCGAGAATTCATTCCCGGTCCGATTTTAAGAAAAGCAAAGATTTTGCAGAGCTTGCCTATGCTTTTGCCCTCGAATCGGAAAACCGGGAATGGACAGCCTCCGCCCGGAACTGCCTGGCCATCATACACTACAATATGGGCGAAAACACAATCGCTTTCGGATACATCAGGGAATTCATCGCACAGATGAAAGAACTCCTGGAGGAAAATCCTGATTCAGAACCCTACATGATAAGGCTGCTGACCGGATATAACAACATCGGGAATGTGCTGAAGGATCTGGGGGAGTACGACAAAGCCATGGAAGCATTCCTGACGGGGCTAAGGTATATGGATTCAATCCCGGATCCGAAAAAAAAGTATTCACTCTACATCAACCTGATGAATAACCTCGGCACAGTGTATATCGAACTGGGCGAACATGGTAAAGCAAATGATATCCTCCACAAAGCCCTTGCACTGAGCAGGGAAAGGGAACAAAACCTGGAAATTTCCATCACACTTAACAATCTGGGGCTTGTTGCCATTGAATCCGGAGATTATGAACGGGCGCTCGGGTATTACCACGAAGCCGTGGAAATCGGTAAAACGATAAACGACTCAGTGGCCCTTGGAGGATATTTCAATAACATCGGTCTGATCTATGAAAAACAGGATCAGCCGGAAAAGGCTTTAGGTTATTACCAACAATCGCTGGCCATCAGCAGAAACCTCGCCTACAAATGGGGCATAGCAAACACGCTCGGAAACATTGCAAAGATTGAAACTGCAATGAAACGGTACATACCAGCGGAGGAGCATCTTGAAGAGGCGGAAGTCATTGCAAAATCGACAGGGATCAAAGACCTGATTAAAAAAATACACTCTTACCGGTTTGATCACTACCTCAGCCGGCAGATGCCTTCCGAAGCGCTGAAGTACCATCTTCTGTACTCGCAGGTTAAAGACAGCCTGTTTAATGAAGAACGAAGCAGGCAGATCGCTGAAATGGAAACCAGGTACGAAACGGAGAAAAAGGAAAAAGAAAATGAACTGCTGAAAAAAGACATCAAGATACAAAAAACCACCGGGAACCTGCTTATTATGGGAAGTTCAGGGCTGCTGGCGCTGACTATACTGCTTTTTCAGCTTTTCAGATGGAGAACGCGCTCACTCATAAAAGAGAAGAAAATCAGGAAACTGGAAGCAGATAAGCAGGAAATCGAAAAAAGCAGACTGGAAGAACAGATTTTTGCCGAACAACAGATCAACAGGCTGCAAAAGGAAAAACTGGAACAACAAAACAGGGAACTTTCGGCAAACGTAATCCATATCATGAACAAAAACAATGTATTAAAAGATATTCTGAATCAGATGGAAGCGCTGAAAAATTCGCCGGATACCGACAAAAACAGGTGTTTCAGTAAGGTGTCGGGTCTGATCAGCGGCAATTTGAATCTCGACGGTGACTGGGACCAGTTCAAACGTCATTTTATAGAGGTGCACCCATCCTTTTTCGACAACCTTCAGTACCAGTACCCACAGCTTACAGCGCATGAGATGCGGATGTGTTCCTATATGCGCATCAACCTGAACACCAAGGAGATTGCCCAGATGCTTAATGTTTCGCCCGATGCGGTGATTAAAAGCCGTTACAGACTCAGGAAAAAAATGGAACTGGAACCGGAAGCTGACCTTACAGAATTCATGTCCCGGTTCTGAGCATTCCCCTGATTTTCAGCGCCTGATCCTGTTTTTCTGCTATTCCCTGCCGGTAAACAGGTATCCGTGTAGCTAATTATTATTCCCATGTCCGGCATTTGTCCAACCCTGAAATTTGGATTCTGGTTATTATGAGTAATAATTTTACCATAAAAAATATCATGGACTTTACAAACCTTTTACAATATCAGTTAATCATCAGTAATCCGCTGAATTCACCCTTTCCGGGCGCTTTTCTGATCATGAAAACGGCGTATGATACAAATGTTAAGGGCGAATGCCGGTATTTCAGTCAAAAATCCTATTCGATTCTTGTAGAGGGTGAAAAAGGAAACCTGTCAACTTTTCTGAATAAAATTAAAACGGTACTGCCCGAATTTGAGGTTACAATTCAGGGAGTTAAGGAAATATCATCCTTTCACTTCAGAGAATTCGATATTCTTGAACAGTTTAATAAATCGCAAACCTGCAATTCTTAAAGTTAAAAATTTACGACTATGAAAATGAGACATTTACTTTCTGCATTGGCATTTCTTCTTGTGGCTGACCTGCCATGTTTCAGCGCAGATAACGGAACAAAAATTATATGGACAGGCGATGACTCCAATCCCGGCAATGCCCTGTACTTTAATGGCTCGAATGAATATGTCACGGCCAATGGCGTTTGCCAGGCCCTGAACAATCCGGCTGATTTGACGATAGAGTGTTGGTTCTGTCCAACCTTCGGGGGAGCAAGCAGTCCTTATCTACTGGCATTCAACACCTCAGACGGGTCAAACAACATCCAGATCGGGACGAGCTCCGACCACAGGATTAAACTTTATTCAGGCATTCAGTCGTATTACGGAACCACAACTTTGCTTGCCGGAGTCTGGTATCATGTGGCGTTAACAATCGATGCTTCCGATAATGCCGCATTGTTTCTGAACGGAATTGAGGAAACGATCAATACAGTTACGGTAAGGCCACCTGCTACAGGTAAATTCTCCATAGGTCAGGAATGGGACGGAACCACTCCGACCGACTTTTTCCAGGGTGAAATAGATGAAGTAAGAATCTGGAATGTCGCCCGTTCTCCGGAACAAATCAGGCAAAACATTCATCAAATCATTGATCCGGTTCCGGCTGAGCTGGTTGTGTATTATCCCTTTGATGAAATCAGTGGCGCTATTCTTCCTGATATTTCAGGAAATGGAATTGACGGCACTCTCATTAACATGGATAATTCCAACTGGGTGCCTTCGGAATGGCCTTATGGCGCTCCTTATGTCGCTACCGCCGTATTATCCGGCTTTACTTACCACGCACTGACCGGAGGTGGTGATGTGGTTGGCGAAGGATCAAGCCCTGTGTCAGCAAGGGGCCTTTTGTGGGATATCAACCAAAACCCGGAACTTGCATCATGCCTCGGATTTACCAGCGATGGCACCGGGGCAGGGTCTTTTGTGAGCAATGTTTCAGGTCTGAGTGAAGGGACTACATACTATTTCAGGGCCTACGCCATCAATGCAACCGATACCGCATATGGGGCGGTATTGTCATACACTACAGGCATACAGGCGCCCACCAATGCTCTTGATTTCGACGGTGTAAATGATTATGTGATCATCTCGGACGAACCTGCATTCGACTTTACCAATGCCATGACCGTTGAAGCATGGCTCAAAGTTGATTCCTTCACTAAAACCTGGCAGGCAATTATTACTAAGGGCGATAATTCATGGAGGATACACCGGTACAACAACACCGGTTACATCACTTTTGATACCGATGGCACCGGCGAGGAACACCTGATCAGCAACACCGCCATGAATGACGGGAAATGGCATCACATTGCCGCCGTGTATAACGGTTCGGTGAAATACCTGTATATCGATGGCCGCCTTGACAACATGATCGTTACTTCCGGCAACATCAGCGCCAATAACTATTCGGTCATGTTTGGTGAAAATGCACAGCAAACCGGCAGGCAGTTCGACGGGAAAATGGATGAAGTGCGCATCTGGAACACCCCCCTTGATGCCGAAACGATCCGTGAGCATGTCCACCTCAGCCTGCAGGGTAATGAAAGCGGCCTGGTTGGCTACTGGCAATTCAACGAAAGCTCAGGAGGTTTGCTGCATGATTTTTTGAACGCCAATCATGGAATTCTTTTTGGTTTCAGCTCACCGGCATGCTGGATAAAATCAACCATCCCTCTTGGCGGCGGCGCCAGCGATACCCGGACCGAAACAAACGGCACAGTGGATTTTACCGGAACAGGCATTTCCATGTTTTACAATGCCCACAACGGCGCTACGGTCACCGTGTCAAAAATTGATACATTTCCCAATATTTTTCCCGTTGGCAATGATACGGTGTTTTCAGAACAGTACTGGGCCATCAACCGTTTCGGAACCGGTTCCTTTAATGCAAACATTTCATTTGCACCTCAGGAAGATATCCTGGAGTTCGATGAACTTCATCCCGAAACCATAAAACTGTATTCCCGCCTTTCCAATTCCGAGGGCGCCTGGTCATTCATAAAAACGGCCGATTCGGTGAATGCCGTGGAAAATTTTATTGTTTTTAATAACTTAAATTCCCCAGGCCAGTTTATCATTACATGTTACAGAAACCCGGAGATATCCATTGATCCCCTTCTTCTTAATTTCGGCAATGTTGTTTCCGGTGATTCTGCCATCCTGACTATGAACATCTTCAATGAAGGCTCCGGGCCACTCATGGTTTCAGGCATAGTAACCGACCATCCCGATTTTACAGTATTCCCGTCATCGGGCGCTATCCTTCCTGACAACCATTTGGAAATTGAGGTCAAATTCAAACCCCAGTCCTGCATGGTTTTCAGCAATACCCTCACGGTGTATTCAGACGATGCGGATGAACCGGAAACACTTATATTCCTTTCAGGTAAAGTCCGTCGCAAAGGCGTTGCGTTGCTGGAACTTCCACATTCTCTTTCCCTTGAATCAGACTTTTTTAATTCGATTGATGTTGGAGACCGGTCAGCCCCCTGTTTTACGGATTTGGATAATGACGGACTCCTTGATTTAATTGTTGGCAAAACGGGTGGATATTTAAGTCATTATGAACAGCAAAATATTCAATCGGATTTATTTGCCTTGGTGGATGAGTGGTTCAATTATATTGATGTAGGCAGTTACGCATATCCATGTTTTACCAATCTGGATGGCGACTGCCTGCTGGATTTGATTATCGGGGGTAGCACTGAAGGCCTTAAATACTATGAGCAACAAAGTCAAAATTCAACATCTTTTACTTTTGTTACACACATCGCATTTATATATGGCTACGCCTCACCTTCTTTCTCAGACCTTGATGGCGACGGACTCCTTGACATTATTTGCGGAACTGTTTTTGGTACCCTGTGCCATTTCGAACAGCAAAGTATTCATTCAACCTCTTTTTCACTGGTGACGGTGAATTTCAATGGTATTGACGTCGGATCTTTGTCGTCTTCGAATTTAACGGATGTTGATGATGACGGCCGACTGGATCTGATTATTGGGAATGAAGACGGTATCCTTAATCATTATGAGCAACAAAGTGTCAACTCCACAACCTTCGATTTTATTCCAAACAGTTTTCAATCAATAGACGTGGGATACAATTCAACGCCCTGCTTTACCGATATGAATGGAAATAGTTCCTATGATTTAGTCATAGGTAAATCTGACGGCACCCTTTCCCATTATAAGACCAGGGAGGTTGACACCCTGAATTTTGAAAAACTGATGGTCGGAAACTCATCGGTAAAAAAATATTTCGTCAAGGCTTTAATTTCCGGCAGTGATATTGAATTACATTGTTCCAACAGCGCATACAGCATTTCGTCAGACGAAAATAGCGGTTATTCGCAAAACCTTTCCCTTCCGGCGGTTAATCAAATCATTGCAGACACAGTATATGTCCGTTTTCAACCTTCCTCGCCAATGGAATATAAAGGATACATCATGCATATTGCCCCTTTGATGGATACAATCTTCCTGACCCTCGAAGGGGAAGGAGTTATCCCTGACAATTTCCCCGGCACAGCGCTTGATTTTGACGGGTCAGATGATTATGTGAATCTCGGAACGGATTTGGCGGTTACTGGCAACCTTCCCAGGACCATAGAAGCCTGGGCCTGTGCCGAAGCATTCAATGACGGGGGAATCTTTCAGGCAGGCCAGACCGGGGCAAATGGCAAGGATTTCTCTCTGCGGACAACCCTCACCGATAATCAGTGGAAAATGCAATTCTGGGGAACAGCCTATGACCTCATAGTAACTCTTCCTGACAGTAAAAGCAAATGGCACCACTACTGCATGACATATGACGGCTCAACGGCGAGGCTTTATTATGACGGCGCCTTAATGGCATCCAAAGCAATGGCGATCAATACAGGGTCACATGATGTATGGCTGGGAAGATGGGAAAACAGCTATTTTAAAGGAAAAATTGATGAAGTGAGGATGTGGGATTATGCCCTGGATTCCATACAGGTCCGTGAAAACATGCATTTGGTACTTTCCGGTGTACCCACCGGCCTGCTTGGCTACTGGCAGATGAATGAAGGAAGCGGATCCGAAGTCAGTAACATTGCAGTAGCATCCGTTGGTAACCTGATCAATATGGATGATTCCTGCTGGGTGGCTTCAACCTTTCCATTCGGCGGAGGCGCCTCGGATTCTCAGATCGAAGCCAATGGAACCGTTGATTTTTCAGGAACCGGCCTCTCGGTTTACTACAACCTCCACAATGCAGCCGCTGTCACAGCGACAAGGATTGACACACTTCCCAACATATTTCCTGATGACCTGGATAGTATCTTGCAATACTGGGCGGTGCACCGCTATGGAAGCGGCACATTCAATGCGGATGTAAAGTTTTCGCTGAATGAAGACATCCTGCCCGGCGAGGAAAACTATCCGCAATATTTCCGGCTGTATAGCCGGCCTTCCACCTCGGATGAAGAATGGATTTTACTCTCTACGGCGGATTCGGTTAATTCCGGTGATGACTTCCTGATTTTTGAAGGCATTGAGGATTTCAGTCAGTTCATCATCGGGAAAAAATCCTCTCCCGAAATATCCGTATCACACGCTGTATTAAATTTTGGCAATGTGGTTCCGGGCGATTCGGCAACACTGGCTTTTTATATTCACAATGCCGGCAATGATACCCTCTTTGTTTATGATATTGTGGCCGACCACCCCGATTTTAGTGTAAACCCGTCTACTGCTGCCA
>JAFGME010000102.1 GCA_016927695.1 Bacteroidales bacterium | reverse complement strand
GGGTGGCCACCACATAGTTCTTTAAAAGTTCCCGGTTTGGTTTCTTTTCAAACTTTTCAGCCAGATCAAGAATGTATTCGAAATCATCCTTGCCTATGTCGGTGATGGAAACCAGACTTTTATTCTTCATAGGGTTGAAGCATTAACAGTTAGTACCGGTAAATTCAAAAAAAAAGCGGCATTGTGGCCGCCTTTTTTTGCTCTTACTATTTAGAAATATTGTTTTTCCTGATAAAATCGTCAATCACATTTCCGAGTGTCGGATAGCCTATTTCCTGCAGATCGTAGTAAACCCTCGTGGATGGCTTGTTGATACTGATAAGCCTGGAAAGGTCAATCGGGGTGCCGATCACTACCGAATCACATTCGGTGTTGTTGATGGTGGTTTCAAGATCCTTCAGTTGCTGGTCACTGTAACCCATGGCAGGCAGCAATGTGCCGATATTGGGGTAAATGGCAAATGTTTCCGACAGCTTGCCAACAGTGTAAGGCCTTGGATCGACCATCTCCGAAGCGCCATATTTTTGAGCCGCAACTACGCCTGCGCCAATTTTCATTTCACCGTGTGTGAGTGTCGGGCCGTCTTCCACCACAAGTACCCTCTTGCCTTTGATCACCTCTGGATGATCTACTTTAATGGGTGAAGCCGCATCGATTACAATGGCATCCGGGGCGACTTTGGCGATGTTTTCCCTTACTGTCTGAATCCCTTCCGGGGAGGCGGTGTCTATTTTGTTGATGACGGCAACATCCGCCAAACGCAGGGTTACCTCACCGGGATAATAGGATAACTCATGCCCCGGCCTGTGAGGGTCAACCACAGTGATGTTCAGATCAGGCTTGTAGAAAGGAAAGTCATTGTTCCCTCCGTCCCAGAGTACTATATCACATCCGTCAGGATCGTTCTCCGCTGCACGGAGTATGGCTTCATAATCAACCCCTGCATAAATCACATTGCCTCTGACCACATGAGGTTCATATTCCTCCATCTCCTCAATGGTGCATTTATGTTTGTTCAGATCCTCTACCGTCGCAAACCGCTGCACTTTCTGTGCCATCAGATCGCCATAAGGCATAGGGTGCCTGACAGCCACCACTTTCAGACCTTTTTCCATAAGATATTCGATCACTTTGCGCGAGGTCTGGCTTTTGCCGCACCCGGTTCTGACTGCTCCCACTGCAATCACCGGTTTCGTGCTCCTGATCATGGTTTCTGCCGGCCCCAACATCATCAGGTTTGCACCGGCTGCATTGACGATGGCGCCTACCGACATCACCTTGTGGTAAGTAACATCGCTGTAAGCAAAAACACAGTCTTTTACCTGTAATTCCCTGATCAGCCTGGGAAGATCACTTTCAGCAAAGATTGGAATCCCCTCAGGATAAAGTTCCCCCGCAAGCCCTGCGGGATATTTCCTGCCATCAATATCGGGAATTTGCGCCGCCGTAAATGCAACAACATTATAATGTCCGTTTCCACGGAAAAAAGTGTTGAAGTTGTGAAAATCCCGGCCCGCAGCTCCGATAATAATTACGTTCCTTCTCATAATTATCATCCTTTCTTATAATTAATGAATTAAACTTTTAAAATTTGGACAAAGGTATATCTTTAAAGATAACCGTCAAGTTTTGATCCTAAAAAAATAGCCCTGATCACTAAAAACCTTTTCCGACCTGATTTTTTATTATGGCTTTTATCGCTAATTTTGCTGCATATTCTGAGAAAATGGAAATACTACTTGCAGAAAAAGTACGGGCTGCATTGACGTACCTATATAACGTTCAGGTGGATAGAAATGAAATCCAGGTTGAAAAAACAAAAAAGGATATCAGGGGTGATTATACGGTGGTAGTTTTCCCCTTGCTGAAATATTCGGGAAAATCACCCAATCAGATGGCCGGTGAACTGGGAAGCCATCTTCTCACTATAACGGAATATCTCGCCTCTTTTGAAGTGATCGGCGGATTTCTCAACCTGGCCATCAAAGAGACTTTTTGGAAAGAGTTTTTTACCGGTAACCTGCACAATGAGCAGTTCGGGTTTAAACCGTTGAACAGCCGGAGGTGCTGTGTTATTGAGTATTCGTCACCCAATACCAACAAACCCCTTCACCTGGGACATATCAGAAACAATCTGTTAGGCTGGTCTATCGCGGAAATTCTGAAAGCCAACGGAAAAAGCATCGTAAAGATCAGCCTGATCAACGACAGGGGCATTCACATCTGCAAATCCATGCTCGCATGGCAAAAATGGGGCCATGGCGAAACACCTGATAATACAGGGATTAAGGGTGACCATCTCATCGGTAAGTATTATGTGATGTTCGATAAGGAGCACAAAAAACAGATAGAAGAACTGGTGCACATCGGCTTCACCGAAGAAGATGCCTATAATCAGGCGCAACTTATGCTCGAAGCCAAAGAAATGCTGAAGAAATGGGAAGATGCCGAAGATGATGTCATCGAACTGTGGAGGCTCATGAACTCCTGGGTGCTTGACGGATTCAATGAAACATACAAAAGGCTTGGGATAGATTTTGATAAGGTGAACCATGAATCTGTTACCTATCTGCAGGGCAAGGAAATCGTTAAAGAGGGCCTCGAAAGCGGTGTATTCTTTAAAAAGTCGGATGGCTCGGTATGGGTCGACCTCAGTGAAGACGGACTGGATGAAAAACTTTTGCTGAGGGCCGATGGCACCTCTGTTTATATCACACAGGACCTGGGTACGGCACAGCGTAGACACGATGAGTTTTTTCCTGAAAAATTACTTTATGTGGTCGGAAATGAGCAAATTTACCATTTTAACGTCCTCAGGCTCATTATGAAAAAACTGGGAAGGGATTGGTATGACAAAATCCATCACCTGTCATACGGCATGGTGGAATTACCCCACGGAAGGATGAAATCACGTGAAGGTACGGTGGTGGATGCCGATGACCTGATGGATGAAATGTATCAGACCGCACTGAAAACAACCCGGGAACTTGGAAAAATCTCTGATTTCGAAGATCCGGAACTGCATGAACTGTTTGATATGGTCAGCATGGCTGCCCTGAAATACTACATCCTGAAAGTCGATCCTAAAAAAAATATGATGTTTAATCCCGAGGAATCGATTGATTTTGATGGAAACACCGGCCCGTTCATTCAATATACCTATGCCAGGATCCGCTCAGTGTTGCGCAAAGCGGAAAAGCCGGATGAAGATATACGGGATACTTTTGCCTGGGAAAACATCACCTTAACCCCAAAGGAAACAGGTTTGCTTAAATGCCTTTATGATTTCCCCGCAGTGGTCGAAAATGCCGGCGCCAACCTCAGTCCTGCATTGATCGCCAACTATTCCTATGATCTGGCCAGGACTTTCAACCACTATTACCAGGATACTCCTATTTTTAAAGGAGTGGAACCCGGACTGGCGGAGTTCCGGATGGCGCTGAGCCGGTTCACGGGAAAAGTCTTGTCCAAATCAATGCGCCTGTTGGGTATAAAACTGCCTGAAAAGATGTAATCATTTGTGATAATTGCCTGTTGAATGAGTTTTAAAGATATAATAAACTATAAAATTGTCGAGTCGGAAAACCTGACAATAAACATCTATAATCTACTGCTGGCATCCATAATTATCCTGGCAGGAGTCATTATAATTAGGGTCATTGGGGGGGTTTTTAAAAGGATGATCAGAAAGGGACGCCTGGATAAAGGCGCCGGATGGTCGCTGTTCCTTGTAATAAAATACATTTTTTGGGTCATCCTCGTGTTGATCGTCCTTGAAACTTTCGGAGTCAAAATTTCCATTTTCCTGGCCAGTATAGCAGCGCTCCTCATCGGGGTGGGCCTGGGTATACAGCAGGTTTTCAACGACATTGCCTCCGGGATTATCATCCTGATAGAACGCCATCTCAAGGTGGGTGATGTGATACAGATTGAAGACGGCACTGTCGGAAGAGTGCTGAGCATCGGTGTCCGCTCCTCAAAAATTAAAACCAGGGACGACATTATTATGATCATTCCCAATTCAAAATTTGTGAATGATAAGGTGATCAACTGGAGTCTTATCGAGGAAAAGACCAGGTTTCATGTGGATGTCGGAGTGGCTTATGGTTCTGATGTGGAGGCGGTTGAAAATATCCTTTTGGCATGCGCCGGAAAGAATCCTGAAATATGCAGTGATCCGGCCCCTTTTGTCCGGTTTCTCAGTTTTGCAGAGTCTTCCCTTGATTTTCAATTGTTCTTTTGGGTCGAAAACGCATTTTTGGTGGAGAATATCAAAAGCAGCCTTAGGTTTTCCATTAACCGTGATTTCAAGATAAACGGGATACACATTCCTTTTCCACAGAGGGATTTACATTTCAAGAGCGGCATGCATTCCTTGAATGTGCAGGAAAATGAACAAAATCCGGAAAATTCGGTATAAAATCTTAAATTATAAATATTAGGCAGGAATTTTGCATTAACCTAAAAAATCCAGAATATGAATACAATGAAATTATTTGTGACAGCCATCCTGTTTCTAAGTTTTACAGGCCTTCAGGCCCAAAAAATCGCCTACGTCGAATCACAGAAGATTCTTGAACAGATGCCCGAATATAAGAAGGCCAAAGAGGAGATCGACAGGCAGAAGGATACCTGGCAAAAGGAGATGCAGACCAAATTCAACCAGGTGGAAGTCCTTTATCAAAATTATGTGGATTATGAAGCCACCTATTCCGACCAGGTAAGAAAGCAAAAGCAGGAAGAAATTTTTGATGCCGAAAAAAAGGCCAAAGAGTTCAAGGAGGAGAAATTTGGCTATGAAGGCGAATTATTCAGGCTTCAGGAATCGAAACTGAAACCTTTTCAAACCAAAATTTATGAGGCGGCCAAAAAGGTTGCCGACGAAAACGGATATGATTTCGTGTTCGACAAGGGGCCCGAAACGCCATGGATATATATGAGCCCCGAACATGATATCACATTCATGGTAAATGAAAAACTATCCCTGGAATAACTTCCGTCCGGCGCCAGATGCCCCGGCGCCTGTCTTTTCGATAATTCTTTATCAGCAATCCGGCTAAATATTCCGGATTTGATGAATATCGGTTTTTCATTTTGGGAAAATTCCGGTATTTTATCAACAACCATCGCCTGCTGTTTTTCCTGTAATCATTATTAATCATTCATTTTCAACCGATAATCAGCATGATTTAAAAGCGTGGCATAGTTTTTTTGTAAATTCTTTGTTAAAATTCAAAATTATTGTAACTTTGAGTGAATAAATTTTAGTAATTTGCACAAGTTTTAATCAATCGAAATTTTTAATTAATCACTGTTTAAACAAATTCTGTACTTATGAAAAAATTTTTACTGCTATTCGCATTTGTGTATGGAATAAGCATTGGTGTCCTTCAGGCCCAAAGCCCCATGCCAAAGGTGGAGAGTCCGGTTTATTTCGACGTCACGCCTCCTCTTACAGAGATGACGCCTACCGACACTCCTTCACGGATCAAGTCCCTCAACAAAGACGCTGAAAGAAGGGATTATCCTTTTTATGAATATACCGGAGAAGACCCGGTATGGCAAAAAACCCACGGCACAGTGGATGTCAGCGACGGAATCATCACCAACTTCGAAGGCACGAACTGCCTCTCCGGCCTTTCACCTTCCGATGACAATGGTGACATCGGACCGAACCATTTTGTCCAGACAACCAATGCCAAACTGGAGATTTACGACAGAAGCGGGAATAACCTTTACGGTCCGGTGAATATCAATACCTTGTTTTCAGGTATACCAGGCGGTACTTACAATGACGGCGACCCGATAGTTGTTTACGACCAGGGCGCCGACAGATGGCTCATCTCACAGTTTTCTATTTCCGGAGCCACCAAGTATATGCACATCGCCGTTTCCCAAACTGCCAACCCGCTGGGAAGCTATTACAGATGGGCTTATTCATGGGGAACCTCTGTTCCCGATTACCCCAAATTCGGGGTGTGGAGGGATTCATATCTTCTTGGCTTAAACTGCGGCACCGATGATGTGGCCGCTTTCGACCGCTCCGAAATGCTGGCCGGAAATTCCAGCCCTTCCGTCGTGAAATTCGACAACCCCTGGAGGCCCGCAAGCGGCCTGCATTGCATCCAACCCCTCGACAACGACGGCACTTTTGCAGCAGTGGGCACTCCGGCACATTTCATCACCATCAACGACGGTGCATGGAGCGGAAGCGACCAACTGTGGGTATATGAACTTGTCGTCAACTGGGCTTCACCTGCATCAGCTACCTTTACGAGGACACAGCAGATCGGCGTCTCCGCCTTCGACAGCAATTTCGGCAGCACATGGGACAATATCCCTCAGCCCGGTACCACACAAAAACTGGAACTCCTTTCTCAGGTGCTGATGTACAGGGCCCATTACCGCAAATTTGCAACTTATGAGGCCATCGTATGTTGCCATGATGTGGATGTAAACGGCAGCAACCATGCCGGTATCAGGTGGTATGAACTCAGACGGACCACCGGCAACTGGTACATCCGTCAGCAGGGAACCTACGCTCCTGATGCCCATCACAGGTGGATGGGTGCCATAAACATCAACGCCAACGGAGAAATTGCCCTCGGCTTCTCCGTGGCAAGCAGCACACTTTACCCCTCCATCCGGTACACCGGAAGAACAAATTCTGATCCGCTGGGCACAATGACTTTTGCTGAAACCTCCATTTATAGCGGAACTGAATCCCAGACCAACGGAAACAGGTGGGGCGACTACTCCAGCATGTCTGT
>JAFGME010000101.1 GCA_016927695.1 Bacteroidales bacterium | reverse complement strand
CTCAATAAATGGTTAAAGTAGTCTGGACTGATTCAGCCATTGAAGAATTAGATGATATAGGTGAATATATTTCCAAGGATTCAGAAAGATATGCAGCATTAACTATTAAGAATTTGTTTGAAGCTGTTGATATACTTGAAAAACATCCAAAACCAGGAAAAGTTGTTCCAGAATTTAATAATAAAAGAATAAGAGAACTAAATGTTGGAAATTACAGGATTGTATATTTTATCAAAAGTAAGGCTTGACATATTAACCGTTCATAATTGTGCGAGACTCTTAAGCAACACCATTGAAGCAAATGACCTCAGGGTGCGTCATAAAACCGGCTTTTGAAGTCCATTTCGTTATTTTTTGGCAATACAATTCCGGTTTTTGGGACATAAAATCAGGGTTTACGTATTTTTTTCCCTTTCATTAAAAGCCTGTTTTCCTGCGGAAATAAAAAAACCAGCTCATGGCTGGTTTTTCCATCTTCACTTCGTGGAGCTGGAGGGAGTCGAACCCTCGTCCAAACAAGCAGCAAAAGCGCTTTCTACATGCTTAGCCTTTTATTGGTTTTTGTGTTTTGCCAGGGAAAAGGCGCCCAAACAGAACCTTAGCTTCAGTTGATCTCACCGTGCAATCAAAGCCCTTACACGGCCAGCCCGAAATTGCGTGCACCCCGTTGGTCAGGTTGGAATCAGGCCTGTCCGCCTGCGGGATGTCTCGTTCCGGCACCTTGTGCCGGAAAGCCGGTTTTCACCGGAGGCCTTGATCTACTATACTTCGATCAGGCGGCGAGAGCGTAATTGTATTCGCCAGTTGTTGTTTTGGGAACAGTTGTTAACGGGCCTTCTTCCCAATGCCCGGCATGCTTACGGTCCCACTGTCCTTGCTGTCAAAACCGGTCAGCCCCTGTCAGCCGACAAAGACGGCTATTCTCATATCGAAACCACAATATTACATCTGCCTGCTTTCAACTTTCTACTTTTAACTTTTAACTTTCCACTGCAAGCTTCCATAATATCATTACATTTGATCAGCTTATGAAACCATAAAAGGTAATTATCGCCAAATCATTCAAAGAACAAAATTTTAACCGGACTGCAAAATTACTGATTTCTGTCTGATAAATCAAAATTCATACCACTTTATTTTGTCAGCGGCATGGCGTATTTTTCCACATCCTGCCTCGTGACCCTGTGGTCGCAGAGTATGGCCAGTCTTTCCACCACATTTCTCAGTTCCCTTACGTTGCCTGTCCACGGTATCTGCTGAAGCTGTTCCATGGCCTCATTTTCAAAAATCATTACCGGTTTTCCGTTGCTGCGGCAGATATCTTCCATGAAATACCCTGCCAGCAGGGGGATATCGGTTTTCCGCATGCGCAACGGAGGGACATCAATCAGGATTACGCTGATACGGTGATAAAGGTCTTCACGGAACCTGCTTTTCTGTATTTCCATTTTCATGTTTTTGTTGGTGGCGGCGATCACCCGTACGTCAACATGGATGTCCTTCTCTCCTCCAACCCGTGTGATCCTGTTCTCCTGAAGCGCCCTCAGCACTTTGGCCTGGGCAGAGAGGCTCATATCGCCGATCTCGTCTAAAAAAAGGGTGCCCCCGTGGGCCTGCTCAAAATCTCCCTTCCTTTGTTTTATGGCGGAAGTGAAGGATCCTTTCTCGTGTCCGAAAAGCTGGCTTTCAATCAGTTCCGAAGGAATGGCAGCGCAGTTTACCTCAATGAAAGGAGCGTGTGAACGATTGCTTTTCTCGTGCAGCCATCGCGCCACCAGTTCCTTGCCCGTACCATTTTCGCCTGTGATGAGAACCCGTGCATCGGTGGGCGCCACCCTTTCAATCATCTCTTTAATATTGTTTATCGCTTCTGAATCCCCGACCATCTCCCATGATTTGCTGACCTGCTTTTTCAGTCTTTTCGTTTCAGAAATGAGGTGGGAGCGGTCAAGCGCATTCCGTATGGTGATCAGCAGCCGATTCAGGTCCAGCGGTTTGGCGATATAATCGTAAGCCCCTTTTTTGATGGCTTCCACCGCTGTTTCGATGGTGCCGTGGCCTGAGATCATGATGACGGGTGTGTCTGTGATGGCAAGCGCCTTTTCAAGCACTTCGATGCCGTCCATCCTGGGCATTTTAATATCGCACAGGATCACATCAAAATTGTTCTCTTTCATCTTTTCGAGCGCTTCAGCCCCATCGCCTGCATCATCAACTTCATATTTCTCATATTCAAGTATTTCCCTGAGGGTGCTCCTGATGCTCTGCTCATCATCAATAATCAGTATTCTGGACATGTATGTAAGTGTTTGGGTTCCAAAATTAATAAATTAACCGCCAAAGCAGCAGACCGGCTCTGATATAATCGTATCTTTGCCGGCTGAAAAATTATGGTAGAAGCGGTAAACATACACCGGTCGTTTGGTGACCTTGAAGTGCTGAAAGGCATACACCTTAAGGTGGAAACGGGGGAAGTGGTGTCTCTTGTCGGCGCATCCGGAGCAGGGAAATCCACCTTGTTGCATATTTTAGGCGCCATTGACTTTGCTGATCAGGGCGAGGTGGTCATCGACGGCATACATACGCGCGAGCTGAATGAAAAAAAACTTGCCGCCTTCCGGAACCGGAAGATAGGTTTTGTTTTTCAATTCCACCATCTTTTACCTGAATTCACCGCCCTTGAGAATGTCTGCATCCCTGCTTTCATTGCCGGCGCTCCCAAAAAAGCCACAGAATATAAAGCGTCTGAACTGTTAACCTATCTGGGCATGATGAACAGGGCATCGCACAAACCTTCCCAGCTTTCGGGTGGGGAGCAGCAACGGGTGGCAGTGGCACGGGCCCTGATCAACAACCCTGCGGTCATCCTCGCAGATGAACCCTCGGGAAACCTTGATTCAGTGAATGCTGCAGAGCTTCATGAATTGATTTTCAGGCTCAGAAAGGAGTTCAGCCAAACCTTCATCATCGCCACCCATGACGGAAACCTTGCCGCTATGGCCGACAGAAAACTTACCATCCGCGATGGCGTGATCATCCACGTAAATCATAATAATTAATGCTGCACAACGTTTATGAAACCGGACAACCATAAAACTGTTAATGCTCATAACAAGTGTCTGTACATGAATAAGATATTTTACCTGGCTTTGTTGTTTTTTGTGGTCTGTATTTTGCACAGTTCGCCTGCCCAGAGTTCTGCAGACAATGCCCAGGCATATAAAGAAACCATTGTCACTGCTGATCAATATTTTGCACAAAAAGATTATGTGAATGCAAAGGCATCTTACCAGTATGCCTCGCGTCTCAAACCCGGCGATCCCTATGCGAAGGAGATGCTTCAGAAAACCATGGAATTGCTGAAAGCCCGTATGGAAGTGGTCGATGCCTACGATGCTGCAATACGCCTGGCAGATGAATCGTTCAGGAACGGAAATTATGATGATGCCATAGCGAAGTACAGTGAAGCGGAACGTATCCTCCCCGGAGAGACTTATCCGGCACAAAGAATTTCTGAGATCAGCGCCATCAGCGAAACAAATAACAGGCTGGAAGCGGATTACTCCGCGGCCATCGGAAACGGCGACCGGTTGCTGAAGAACAGTAAACTGAAGGAGGCCAAAGCCGAATATGAAAAAGCCCGCAGCCTTAAGCCCGGCGAGAGCTATCCCCTTGAGAAGATCGGTGAAATATCTGTTCTTGAAGATGAAATGGAAAACGCCGAAAAGTCGTATTCCGATGCCATTGCTTCTGCCGACCGGATGTTCAGTTTGAAGTATTACGAACAAGCCCGGGAGGGGTACGAAAAAGCCCTTATTTTTAAACCTGACGATGCCTATACGGTGTCGAAGCTGAAGGAAATTGAAGCACAACTGGTGAAAAAACAGGAGTTCGACAAGCTGGTGGAGGAAGCCGATGAACTTTACATCAACAGGGATCATGCCGCGGCCAAGGCCAGGTATCAGGAAGCGCTCAAAATTTATCCTTCGGAGAGCTACCCCAAAGGGATGATCGACAAGATCAATGAAACCCTGAATGCCAACAGGGACAAAGATGAACTTTATGCAAAGGCCATTTCTGATGCCGACCATTTTTTTGATCAGAAAGATTATGCCAATGCCAGGGAGGAATATAAAAATGCCTTGTCGGTAAAACCCGGAGAAAAGTATCCGGCAGACAGGATATCCGACATTGATGCCATTGTCAGTGAGCAGCAGCAAAAGGAAGACGATTATCAGCTTGCCCTGAAAAACGGGGATGCCATGATGACTGCACTGAAATACGCTGAAGCCCGGACCGAATATGAAAAAGCCCTTGCCATCAAACCCGGAGACCCATACCTTACCGGGCGGATTGAGGAGGCCGGCAGGATTATGGGCAATCTAAAGGCTACACAGGAAAGTTACGATAAATCCATAGCCGACGGAGATGCTTTTTTTTCGGACTCGGAATACGATAAAGCCCTTAAAGAATACGAAAACGCACTCCTCATCATGCCGGGCCAGCCCTATCCTTCTCAAAAAATCAGTGAAATAAATGCGCTAAAGAAGGATTTGGCATCCAAAGAAGCGCTTTACTCAAAAAGCATTGCCGATGCCAATAAAAAGTTAGAGAAAACAGACTATCCGGGGGCTGTCAATGCTTATCAGGAAGCCCTTACTTACAAACCGGGTGATTCCTTTGCTTCGGGAAAAGTTGCCGAAATTGAGGCTATTTTGAGCCGGATGAATCAGCAACAACAATCGTATGACCAGATTATCGTCCTGGCAGACAAACTATTTTCGGAAAAGAAATATGAGGAAGCCAAAGCGCAATACCAGCAAGCCCTCCAGTTAAAACCAGGTGAAAAGCAACCTTCCGACCGGATAAAGGAATGCGATAAAAACATTGAAAATCTTAAGCTGACGCTGAATCTTTATAACCAGGCCATACAGGATGCCGACAAACTTTTTGCCGACGGGAAATTCAGCCAGGCCATCCCTGCTTATGAAAATGCCGGTAATTACAGGCCCAACGAGCAATATCCCAAGCAGAAGATATTTGAAATCAACAAAATGTTAGAGGAGCAAAAGGCTGTAAGGGATCAATACAACACTGCCATAAAGGATGCCGACAACCTGTTCAGACAGCAATATTACGACCAGGCAAAGGTGAGGTATGAAGCCGCCTCCGGAATAAAGCCGGACGAACAATATCCAAAGTCAAAAATTGAAGAAATCAACGGGATACTGGCAGGCATAGCTCAAACCCACGATGCATATACGAATGCCCTCAGCGCAGCGGATGCCTCCTTCAATGCGGGAAATTATGAGGAGGCGGTAATTCGGTACCAGGAAGCCCTGAAGGTGAAGCCCGGTGAATCGTATCCCAAAGACAGGATAGCGGAAAGCAACACCCGGATTGAGAACTTAAAGAAAAAAGAGGCAGAGTACAATACAATGATCGGGGATGCCGACAGGCTGTTTGCCCTGAAAAAGTATCCTGAGGCCAAAAGCAGGTATATGGAAGCTTCCGGTATCCTTCCCCTGAAGACATACCCAAAGGAGAAAATGGCGGAAATTGACGGCATTGTCCAGGCCGGAAAAGATGCTTTGGAAAAATCTTATAACGAAGCTGTGGCCGGCGGGGATGAACTGTTTGCGAAGAAAGAATATGAAGGCGCTAAACTGAAATACCAGGAAGCGCTGAAAATTAAACCCGGGCAGGATTATCCACAATCGCAGATCGCTGAGATTGAAAGGCTTGTCTTTGATCTGAAGACACTTCAGGCCAATTTCAATAAACTCGTGGCTGACGGAGATGCACATTTCAAGGCGAAGGAATATAGTCAGGCGAAAACAAAGTACTTCGAAGCTTCTAAGCTCTTTCCCAAGGAAGACTACCCCAAAAATCAACTGGAAGAGATCAACAGGATTTTCCAGGCAGATATGAAAAAGACACAGGAGGCTTACGACAAATCCATTGCAGATGCTGATAAGTATTATAACGCCAAGGTTTACGACCAGGCCATTGATAATTACCGCACTGCCCATGCCATCAAAGCCGATGAAACCTACCCGCAGGAGATGATCGCCAAAATATCGAGGGTCATAGAGGAGAATGCTGTGAGGGACATTGTTTCAGCATCCACGCTGGTGGAAAATATGAACGAGGTGAAAATTCCTTTCGAGCCGGTTTCCATCGCCGACAGAAAGTCGAACTATATTTTCGTAAAAGCCAGAAACACCGGGGAAGCTGAATTTAAGGTTTTCCTGAACTATGGCAGGGGGGGTACAAAAAACGGGGGCGTGATCATCAAAATTCCACCCAATACGGAAGAAAACGAGTTCTTCATCCGGATCGGACAACAATACAAGTGGTTTACCGAAGACAATGACTGGCTTGGTTTTATTGCAGAGGGCGGGTCGGTTGAACTTCTCAGGGTAAAAATATCAACAGGCAATTAAAACAGCTTTGACCAGTTTTTGAATTCCCTTTTTTTCCATGATCCTTCATGAAAGGCATAGCTGACGATGAGCGGCAGCACGGAAGTGGCCTCGGCGTAAACCATTTGCTCGTAAACCGTGTCGACTTTTCCCCAGGAGGAGGCTTCCTTCAGGGTGGAGGAGGAGCAGGCTCCGTCTCTGACATCGGCCACTGTGATTTGAATGGCGTATTTGTGCATTGGCACCTCTTTCCCCAATATCTCTGCGCAAACCACAGTGTCCTGTGCGAAGTTCTTTGGCGCTCCGCCGCCAACCATAAAAAGACCGCTGATCTCTGCTTCCATCTTGATCATGGTAAGCTCTCTGAAATCCTTCACCGAATCAATGCTCACATGCCTTTCCGGATTCTCCCACTGGTGTTTTACCAGCCCGAAACCCGCGCTGCTGTCGGAAAAAGCAGGGCAGAAGATGGGTACATTATGTTCATAGGCTGCCTGCACAAGTGAGTCCTTTTTGACCGAATGTTTCATCAGGTATTCGCCCAAAGCCCGGATGAATTCCCGGGATGAATATGGCCGCGGTTCAAGGGCGCCGGCAACCTTCATGATGGTGTTGTCGCAATGTTGCAGCTCTTCCTCGTCAATATAGGTGTCGTAGATCCTGTCGATATACAGTTCCCTGAGTTTAGTGTCCGGCACCTCCTGGCTTCCCCTGTAATGTTTAAACCCCAGCGCTTCAAAAAAATCCATGTCGATGATGGAGGCTCCGGTGGCCACAATAACATCAATCATTTTATGCTTTACCATGTCGACGTAAACCTGCATGCAACCTCCGGCTCCGGTGCTTCCGGCCAGGGTGAGCATGTTGGTGCATTTCCGGTCGGCCAGCATCCTGATGAAAATATCTGTTGCCCTTGCTATCTCGCGGGAGGTGAACGACATCTTTCTCATGGAATCCACAATAGGTGTGGAGTCAAATGACTTGATGTCAATATGTTCAATGGTTTCTTTAAGGAGGTCTGATTTTTTCATTTTACTTTTTATTTGCAAACTTAAAGGATAAAATCTGATAAATAAGTTTTGCCGCCAGAAAATCGGGTGACTTATCCGATTCGACAGGACACAGTTCCACTACATCGAAACCTGCCAGGTTTTTTTGCGCAATCACCTTTTTTACCAGCCTGATTACATCCTGGTACATAAGTCCTCCGGGTTCGGGAGTGCCGGTGGACGGCATGATGGATGGGTCAAAGCCGTCAAGGTCAATGGTCAGGTAAACATTATCCTTCAGCCTTGCCAGCGCTTTGTCTGCCCAGCCGTCAGAATCCTGGATTTCATGGGCGAAAAACATGTCTTCTTTCCGGTAGGCCTCTTTTTCTTCCTCGCACATGCTTCTGATCCCGACCTGCACGATATGGGCCTTTTCCTTTGCCCTGGCCATAACACATGCATGGTTGAATTTTGATCCTTCATAGGATTCCCTCAGGTCGGAATGAGCATCCACCTGTAAAATGGTCAGGTTGTCAAATGTTTCAGCAAATGCAAATATCGATCCGATGCTTACCGTATGGTTTCCTCCGATGATCACCGGGAATTTACCGTTTTTGAGCAAATGCAGTGTTTCCTGCCTGACCTTCACGGTGGCTTCTTCAGGTGAGAGGCCGTTAATTTCCAGGAAAGGGGAGGTGTATATCCCTTTTTTATACACCTCTGTCCCTGTTTCGATATCAAAGAGCTCCATATTTTCCGATGCTGCCATAATGGCTGCCGGGCCTTTGTCGGCGCCTTTCACCCAGGTGCTGGTGGCATCATAAGGAACGGGAAGCATGGCTATTTCTGACCGTTCAAAAACAGCATACTCATCCGGAATCCCTCCGAATTTCATCATGTTATCTGTTAAGTTAATATAAGCTTATCAGGCCAATACCGGATAAAGGTAATTTGTAAAGCAAAGGGCGACCAGCGCTGTCCCGTATTTTTTTTCAGGAATGAATGACTCCATTATCAACTCGCCATCACTTATAGAATAATCTTTTTCGAATCCGTTATAATACAGTTCGTCAAGGCTTGCCCTGAGTCTGTATTCCAACTCTTCAACCGGATAATTGCCATAATGCTCGCAAACAAGCCCCCCGTATCGCCGGTGGGTTTTCCGGTCGTGTAACCATCCATAAATAATCCCGGCTGAACATCGCTCCCCGGCGCCACCGTTGGAAACCGACATGATAGACTCCATCACTGCCCCGTGGGTCAATTGTTTGGGTCTGTCGGTTTTGTTGGCAATGGCTGGCAAAATAGAGGAGTAGGTCATGATGTTTGCCATTTCGATACCTGCATTTTTAAGTGCGAGGTGATAAGATCCTGCATGGATTGTAATATCGCTTTGACCTGTTCCCTTTGTGACGAAATAGTCCTTCGGGATGCGATTCCCTACAATGAGTCCCCCATGCAGGAAATTCTTCTCATTGATATCGATGAGAAGATGGGTTGCGTTCTGATCTTTCATTTCACCTAAAGCATAAAATTGTTGTTTTTTAATAAATTTAATTTGGGCGGGCAAATATACAATAAATACATTTTCGCAAGCTTTTTTATCGAAAATTATGCCAAAATTTTCAATGCTCATTCTGTTCGCAGGCGGATTACTGAACGCATTGTAATTGCTGGTGCAATATAACAATAATTATTGAATTAATTGTCATTATTTTTTAAATCGGCGGTTACCTTTTTTTAGGGATACATTTTATATATTAGCGGCTGTTTTTAATCCGATAAATACAAATGAAAAAGTCATTGGTTTTTCTCCTGCTTCTGGCTGCTGTTTTTATGTTTTCCTGCAAGAGATCCGGTTCAGGGTTTCAGGTGGCCATCCCTTCTCCTGACCTTACAATCCATATTTACTTTGCCCTGGAAAAGGGAAAACCCTTTTATATGGTATATCATAAAGATGAGATCGTCCTGGACTGGTCGCCACTGGGATATGTTTTCGCCGGCGGGGATACCCTTTCGCGTGACCTGGTCATTGCCGGAACAGAATCGGGCGCCCACAGGGAGGAATGGAAGCCGGTATGGGGTCAAACTGCCTTGTGTCTGAATGAATACAACGAATATAAGATACATCTCAGGGAAAAAAGCGGGTTGAAAAGGAAGTTTTCCATCTGTTTCAGGGCTTTCAATGACGGCTTCGGTTTCAGGTATATTTTCCCGGAACAGGAAAGCGCTGACAGCGTCTTCATCACCTCTGAATTAACAGGGTTCAATATGGCAGGAAACGGAACTGCATGGTGGATTCCCGGGGATTTCGACAGTTACGAACATTTGTTCAGGACTACGGCAATCTCTGAAATTGACTCCGCAAATACCCCTCTGACCCTGAAACTTGCAGAAAACAGATACATATCCATCCATGAGGCCGATCTAAGCAACTATCCCGGAATGACGATCAAAAGAACCGGGGAGACAAAGTTCTCTGCCAGCCTGGTTCCCTGGCCTGACGGCATTAAGGTGAAAACCGAAGCCCCTTTTGTTTCCCCCTGGAGAACCGTCCAGATTGCGGAAAAGCCGGGGGATCTGATCACATCCTGTCTTATCCTTAACCTGAATGAACCGAACAGGATTGAGGACACCTCATGGATTAAACCCATGAAATACATCGGGATTTGGTGGGGAATGCACCTGGGAATCCATACATGGCATGAAGGGCCGCGGCACGGGGCCACCACCGCACGTGCCAAAGAATATATCGATTTTGCAGCAAAACATAACATCGGAGGCGTTCTTGCGGAAGGCTGGAACACCGGTTGGGACAGCTGGTTTAATGGGGATAAATTCGATTTTGTAACCCCTTACCCTGATTTTAACCTTCCTGAAGTAACCCGTTATGCGCAGGAAAAAGGGGTGAGCCTGATCGGTCATCATGAAACAGGCGGCCATGTTCCCAATTACGAAAAGCACATGGATTCTGCATTTGCATTGTACCACAGTCTCGGAATACATGCCGTCAAAACAGGTTATGCCGGTAAAATCAGGCCTGAAGGTCAGCACCATCACGGGCAATTCATGGTCAATCATTATCAGAAGGTGGTGGAATTAGCAGCAAAAAACCGGATCATGATCGATGCGCATGAGCCCGTGAAACCGACAGGGTTAAGCCGTACCTGGCCCAATATGATGACCCGTGAAGGGGTGCGTGGTATGGAATGGAACGCCTGGAGCGAAGGGAATCCACCGGAGCATACCACGATTATTCCATTCACCAGGATGCTGGGAGGCCCTGTGGATTATACCCCCGGTATTTTTGACATTTTATGCGTGCGTCATGCAGGGGAACGTAAAAAGTGGAACGAGGCCCACCTTGATAAAACCAGGGTACACTCCACCCTGGCCAACCAACTGGCGCTATATGTGGTGCTTTACAGCCCTCTCCAGATGGCTGCCGACCTCCCGGGTAACTACAAGGATCATCCTGCTTTTGCTTTCATTGAGGAAGCGCCGGTTAACTGGGATGTTACTCAGGTTCTGGATGCTGAGATAGGCGATTACATAACCATAGTCAGGAAAAGCGGGAACAACTGGTATATCGGCTCCGTTACCGACGAAAATGAAAGGACAATGGAAGTGCCGATGGATTTTCTGAGCCCCGGAATCGATTATCTGATCACCCTTTATGAAGATGGTGAAAACACTGACCTGGAAACAAATCCGGCAGACTTTGCCATCAGGGAAATCCGGGTGAAAAAATCTGATACCCTCACCATAAAAATGACTTCCGGAGGCGGATTTGCCGCCATTGCGAGACCCGCCCAATGATGTACTAATCTGAGAATATGACAAAAAAGAATCCAAATTACAGAACATTCGCAGCTTTTCCGGTTTTCCTGGCCTTTTTATGCATGGGTTTCGGGGACGTTGTCGGCCCTTTGGTGGGCCTTGTCAAACAGTCTTTCGGGCTTTCCAATTTTAATGCACAGTTGATCTCCCTTTCGGGCTTCATCATGTTTGGTCTCCTTTCGATACCGTTAGGGGTGCTTCAGGACAAGAAAGGAAAGAAGTTGATCATGAATCTGGGGCTGGCCATCGCTTTCACCGGGCTTATCATCCCTGTTTTCAACGGCATGTATGGCCCGGCAGTGACTCTTGAGAATGCCACACAAGGCAGATTTTATATTTTGCTTTTTTCCATTCTGTTGTTGGGGGCAGGGGCAACCACACTTCAGGTGGTGGGTAATCCCATTATGAGAGACGTTTCTCCCGAAGGAAAATACAGCAGTAACCTTTCCTTTGCCCAGTCAGTCAAAGCTGTCGGGTCTTCCCTCGGTTTTCTGCTGCCCCCGGTGGCAGTGCGGTTTTTTAATCTTGACTGGCCGGTGCTTTTTCCTGTCTATTCCCTGTTGATCCTGATCAATATCCTATTGTTCAATTCGGTCAGGTTTACCGAAAGAAAAGCGCCGGTCACCGGTTCCGCAACCCTGAAATCCTGTTTTTCCCTTTTGATGAACAGACGTATTTTTATGGTGTTTCTGGCCATATTCCTGTATGTCGGAGCGGAAGTATCGATGAGTTCCGGAGTGCCTATTTTATTGCATGAGAAGTTCGGCATTGAGGAGTTTGGTTTGTGGGTGGCCTGGGCATTATTTTTCCTGCCCATCCTGACAGGGCGTTTCACAGGGGGTATCATCCTGAGATATTTAAAACCCGGTAAATTTTTGCTGATTACGGTGATGATTTCCCTTGCCGGGCTGATGATGATTTTTACGGGAAATACAATCCTTACTTTCATCAGCATAGTTCTCACAGGATTAGGTTTCGCCAATATTTTTCCGCTGATATTCTCCATAACGGTGGACAAAATGCCTGAACGGAGCAACGAGATTTCCGGCTTGCTGGTGACTGCCATTGTCGGCGGTGCAATTATCCCGCCCCTGATGGGGAAAATCGCCGACCTCACTTCGGTTACCATTGCATTCGGGGTGCCTTTGGTTGCGGTCGTTTATATCATGTATACTTCAATAATGTTAAGAAAACAGAACTGAAATATGAAAAAAGCTGCTATCGGAATTGACATTGGCGGAACCAATACCGTAATGGGTGTGGTTGGGGAAGATGGGGAGGTTTTTGCAAGGAACAGTATCCAAACCGTAACCGGGCCCGATTACCGCAAATATATGAACACACTGTGCGAGGCAGTAGACCAAACCCTTGCATCATTGTCAAAACCTGTTGATATTCAAGGAATTGGAATTGGGGCCCCCAACGGAAATTATTATAACGGCACCATTGAGTTTGCCCCCAATCTGCATTTTGAAGGGGTTGTGCCTGTGGTTGAATTTATGAAAAGCCGCTATAATTATCCTGTCATCGCACTCACCAATGATGCCAATGCCGCTGCGATGGGTGAAATGATTTATGGCGGTGCACGGGGAATGAAAAATTTTATTATGATCACCCTGGGCACCGGTGTTGGAAGCGGCATTGTTGTAAACGGCGGGATGGTGTACGGCCATGATGGCTTTGCCGGGGAGATCGGCCACACCATAGTGGATCCACAGGGCAGGGAATGCGGTTGCGGACGAAGGGGCTGTCTCGAAACCTACGCTTCGGCCCCGGGAATCAAGCGGACTGTTTTTGAATTACTTGCCCTGAGAAACGAACCCAGTGTATTGCGGAACATAAGCTACGACAAGCTTTCTGCCAAAGATATTGATGAGGCGGCCCGCAATGGCGACCCGGTCGCAGCAGAGGCTTTTGAATACACCGGAGAGATTCTGGGCCTGAAATTGGCCGATGCCGTTGCACATACAAGCCCCGAAGCCATCTTTCTTTTTGGCGGACTTGCCAATGCCGGAAGCCTGATTTTTGACCCCGTGAAGGAATATATGGAAGAGTACATGCTGAATATCTTTAAAAACAAGGTAAAAATACTTCCGTCGAAACTGCCGGCAGGCGATGCTGCCGTGCTGGGCGCCAGCGCTTTAGTGTGGCAAGAGAAAAAAAAGTTATAAAAAAAAGTTAAAAAAAGTTGATTTTTCGAAATTATATATTATATTTGCAGTTGAGTAAGGTGTTTCTCTCTTGGTTTTGGTTAATAATTAGGTTTTACATTTTCACTTACTTTCCTCATAAGCACCTTACTCACCTCACACAGGCAGGAACTCCGGTTCCTGCCTGCTTTTTTTATCCCCCATGTTATGAAAAACAATTGCTTTTTCCTGTTGGCCATGGTGGCCGTTTTTTTCCGGACTGAACTGTTTGCACAGTATTACAGCGGGTATGGTGAGGATGTCAGAGGTGAGATTATCCGCTACGAATCCCAGCAACCTGATGCCGACAGCGCTTTACTGGTCCGCTCGCTGGATGAGCGGAAATCCATTGAATGGCTCACTTTGCCCGCCCCACCGCAACCTGGCGCCGATACACTGGAGTTCCTTATGATTGCCGGCATTGACGTGAACCCGGAAGATCCGCATACCTTTTATATGGCTATCAATGGTAAAGAAGCCTTCACTTTCAGTTCTCCTGCCGACACGGTGGAAAAATCACTCTGTTTTATCCCGTCGCCTGGTTACAGGATCAGCTTTATACCTGCTATGATTGACAAATACGGCGACCTCTTCGGATATATGTTCCTTAAAGTCCCTGCGGAAGCTATTGAACCGGGAAAGCCTCTCCGGATATCCGTCAGAGGGGAAAGCGCAGGCAGCAGGACCTGGTTCATGGTGTTCAGGTATCAAACCCTGGCGGGAATAGCTTTCAGTCAGGAAGAAGCCATCCTGAAAGAGGGTGAAAAAAAATTCTATCAGATAAAGACTGAAATATTGCATTTTAGTTCTCCCGGAGAGGTGATCATCAGCATCGGGGAGGCAAGGCAATCATTTCCGCTTCAACTTGGATACAATCTGTTCAGGGTAAGTTATCCCTATATGGATAAACCGGTTCCTGTCAGGGCCTCAGTAAGGCTCAATGATAAGGAACTGGCTGAGCAATCCATGATCCTGACCCCGGTGAACCCCATCACAGTGTACCTCCTTCCGCATTCGCATGTCGATATCGGCTATACGCACGTTCAACAGGATGTAGAAAGGATACAATGGCAAAACCTTGAAAGAGCCATTGAATTATCAGAACAAACTGCAGATTACCCCGAAGGGGCTGTTTTTAAATGGAATACGGAAGTGATGTGGGCTGTGGAAAGTTATTTTAACCAGGCAGATGACATTCAAAGGGAGAGGTTATTCAATGCGGTGGAAAAGGGCCGGTTAGGGCTGGATGCTCTGTATGCCAACATACTTACAGGATTATGCAGCAACGAAGAACTTTATCGCATGATGGAATCCGGGCGCCGGATTGCATCTTTGTGCGGTGTGTCTGCCGATGCAGCCATGATATCCGATATTCCCGGCTATACATGGGGAATGGTGGACGCTTTGGCTCAGCATGGCATAAGGTATTTCTCAATAGGAACAAATACTTTTCACAGGATTGGCGCCATCATCGAAAATTGGGGAGATAAGCCGTTTTACTGGAGGTCGGCATCGGGCAATGACAGTGTTTTATGCTGGGTTCACGGAAAAGGGTACTCTGAATTCCATACCGGTCTGGGTTATGCATCCCTTCAGAATAAGCTGAAAGATCAAAGAATACTGGACTATATCAGACATCTGAGGAGCAGCGGGTACGAACATGACATGATACCCCTGCGCTACAATATCGGATCGGACAATGGCCCTCCCGATTCCCTGCTTCCCGGTATCGTTCGATTATGGAATGAAAGATACCACTCACCCGTTCTGAAGATTGCCACCACTTCTGAGTTTTTCTCCCTCTTTGAGGGGAAGCACGGAAGCAGGCTTCCCTCGTTTTCCGGCGATTTCACAGGATACTGGGAGGATGGCGCCGCTTCATCGGCACGGGAGACAGCCATGAGCAGGGCTGCCGGGGGAAGACTCATCCAGGCAGAATGTTTATGGGCCCTCTCCGCTCCGGAAAGTTACCCCGCAAAAAGATTTTCCGATGCATGGAAGAATGTGTTGCTTTTTCATGAGCATACCTGGGGGTCGTGGAACAGCATCAGCGAGCCCTTTTCCCCGTTTACACTTACACAGTGGGAAGTGAAAAGAGCCTTTGCGGAAAAAGCCCATGAGGCTTCTGAATCCCTTCTGGCAGATGCCTTTCCAAAGTCATTGGCAGAAACCGTTACCTCGGTGGACATCATCAATACCCTCTCATGGGAAAGGAGTGATATTGCAGTGATTCCTGCCGGATGCCATCTTCGGGGTGAAATTATCAGAGACGACATCGGAAACATTATCCCTTCCCAAAGGCTGTCGACCGGCGAGCTGGTTTTTATGGCTGCCGGGATACCGGCCCTTGCTTCCAGACGATATTACCTGGAACCGGGTAAAGCGGAAACGGAAAACGCTCCGCCGGAAGGTTTTGAATATTTTTATCATGGAGTGGGGTTTACTATTGATCCGGCTTCGGGAGCAATAAAAAGGCTGGGTTTTGAACAATTTGACGGCAACTTTGCAGATACTTCCCGTTTTTCAGGCCTGAATGATTACCTGTATGTTGAGGGCCGGTTGCCCGGCAGATGGGCTGTATCCGGAAAACCTTCGGTTGCAGTGAAAGAATACGGCCCTGTGCTGATGACTGTCAGCCTGACGTCAGATGCTCCCGGATGTGCTGCGCTTGAGAGGAAAATCACGGTGGTGAACGGCGCCGGAAGGATCGACATTGAAAATATATTGGATAAGAAGCAAATATTTGAACCGGAAGGGGTGCATTTTGCCTTTCCCTTTAACCTGAAGGATCCGGTGATCAGGATCAGTCAGCCGTGGGGCCATTATGTCCCGGGAACCGGTCAGCTTAGCGGTTCCAATAAAAATTTTTACTCTCTGCACAGATGGGTGGATATTACAGGGGAGGGCAGGGGAATAACCTGGATAAGCAGGGATGCACCCCTTGCAGAACTGAATGAGATCACCAACGATGCTACAGAATACGGCTGGATCAGCGCCGTTCCCCAAACGTCCACTGTACTCTCTTATGTGATGAATAATTACTGGGAGACCAATTACAGGGCTGCACAGGAGGGGAAAGCAATTTTCAGGTATTCTCTGTGCCCTCACGGGCAGTTCGATCCGGTGCAGGCTGAAAAGGCCGGACAGCAGGTTTATCAGCCTCTGCTCACCGTGGTTTCCGACCGGTTTATGCCGCAGGTCAGTGCGGATTTCAGCCTGGGTAATGAAAACATCCTGATCAGTTCACTGAAGCCTGTGGATGAGGGTTTGCTGGTTAAGTTCACTAGTGTCCACTAAAAATTAATATTCGTTCTTTGAAATCCTTGTAATCCGAAGCTTTCAGCACTTTTTTGGTGCGTGACGATTT
>JAFGME010000100.1 GCA_016927695.1 Bacteroidales bacterium | reverse complement strand
TGAAAATTGAATACAACAACCTTTACACTCATTTGAAGAAGAATACAATGAGTTTCTTCATGAATATCAGAAAACACTGAAACTCAAAATAAGGCAATAAGGTTCTAATCCATATATAAACATATTCTACTAAGGTTTATAAAATAATAAGGTTTATTATAGACTAATGGCAATCGGTTTCCAATCCGCCGTGACGAAGGCGGAAACTTAAACCGCACTAAATGTCTAAAGTCAGGAAAATATCCACCCCCAAAAAAACCGCAGGAAACCATTGTGTTTCCTGCGGCTGAATGAAGTCCTGCAAAGGGGGTTCGATCGCGCTGCCTGATTATCTTGAAGTCACAAATTTCCTCACAAGTCTTTCCCCATTTTCGTTGATAAAGGAAAGAGTGTAAAACCCTGCCCGGAGTTGGCCAAGGTTAAGCCGGATATCATGTCTTCCTGTTTCAAGGTACATGCTCTCTGTCAGCACAGTTTCACCGGTCTGGTTATGTACAAGTACCGTAAAAGCGGAAGGTGTCTCCACAGTGACGGAAATGCGGCTTTCTTCGGTAACAGGGTTTGGCCAAATGCCTGATATATCGAAAGATAGCAGCCTGTTGTCACCGACTGACAATGTGACCGATGTTTCATGAACCACAAAATCCACCCATCCCTGCTGGTTGTTCTCACCCAGGTTGACAACTGCAGTTTCTGAAGTTTTTCCCGGAATCTCGACCATCAGCCGGTAGGTGGCGTATCCCAGTCCTTCAAAGGAAAAGTGCCCCTCATCGTCGGTCTGTGTGTAGAATACAGGTTGTCCGGCCTCATTCATCAGAACAACGGTAATGTCCGCCATATCCCCTTTTATTCCTTCCCCGTTGACGAGGCCTTCAATCTGGCCGGGTCCTGCAGCAAACCACCCCGTAGGAATAAGATGGATATCGTAAGGATTGGCAGGCTCGCCAAGGGTGATGACGGATGCATTGAACCAGAATAAGGCATCCCCGTAATAGGTTGGGAAATAGTCGAAAAAGAATGCTGATTGCGGCGTAAGCCCGGCAAGGACATAATATTCCCCCTCAGGCACACCGTCAAAGAGGTAACTTCCCCCTTCAAAAGCCATTGCATCCACAAACACAGAGCCGTTGTTTTCGATACCGAAAAGGAGTGCAATTCCATAATCGGCAAAAGCGCTGTCCATGTAAACATTCCCCCATATTTCATAATTTCCGCCGCCTGTTCCCACCTGAATTTCCTGGCAGGAAACGGCAAAACAGGAGTCAATCGTTCCCGGAATGGTTGAAATGGTGGTAAGACATACGAGGCTCAGCGGTACATTCGCGTCGAAAGTGTGGGTCGCCGTTTGTCCAAAGCCGGTTGTTCCATCGCCAAACTCCCATATCCAGGCGTTGGCAGGGACGGGCAGGGACTCGCCTGTGAAGGTAAAGGTGATGTTGTCGTTGGTTTCATAGAAAAACCAGTTTTCACAATCGCCTCCCGGGTTGCCCGGCCATAATTCCTGTGACGAGAAGGCTACGCAGGAATCTCCTGTGGCAGGGTCTTGGATGTAAGTAGTAAGAGTCACCCAAACCACCTCGCCGCTGTTGGGCCCGTAGGTGTGCTCAACCATCTGGCCGGAGCCTGTGGTTCCATCGCCGAAGTCCCAGTGCCAGTAATTGGCCGGCACGGGCAGGGATTCTCCAAAAAACTCAAAAGTATATGGCCCCATGGGCTGAATCATGAACCAGTTTTCGCACCCTGTCCCGGGCATCCCTATCCACACTTCCTGTGTAGAGGTGGCTGTGCATGAATCACCTGCCGGTGTGTAGGAGTGGGTGATAAGTGTCACCATTACCATCGAATTGAACAAAGCTTCGTCGTAGGTATGGGTCACCATCTGGCCGGTTCCTGTAATCCCGTCGCCAAATTCCCAGATATACTCCTGCGCAGGCAGGGGCAATGATTCCCCATGGAAGGTGAACTCAATCTGGTTGAGGGTTTCATAATAGAAAAAATTCTCACAGCCTCCCGGGTTATTGCCTACCTCGACCAACTCGCAATACATATCCTGGCAGGGACCCTGGTTGTCCCAGATGGAAAGGCACACATTGTAAGTTCCGAAAGCGTTGTATATGTGTATGGGGTCAGGTTCTGATGAAGTTGTGCCATCGCCGAAATCCCAGAGCAAACCGGTGTAGCTTCCGGTGGATGTGTTAAAGAACATTACCCCGTCAGAAACGCCTGGAAGGTACTCATAGTAATATCCGGCCTCGCATCCTGTTCCTGTGCTGTCGGCACAGATACTGAAATCAAAAACATAATTGGAAACGGCAGGCGAAATGAACTCGATTTCTTCATGGATCTGGCCGTTACAATCAAAAGTGAACACATGAATGGAGCCTTGTCCGTAAGAGGGAATGGAATCCCCGCTGTAATAACCGTTGCCATTGGTCAAAAAATCGAAGGTCTGGACTATACCGCCGGCCATGATTTCAGCCGTTACAAGGTGGTTGGACACTGGAAGCCCTGTGGTAATCTCCGTGACATGCCCTGAAATCCAGATGAAGGGGAACTGTGCCATGGAGACGATCATGCTCAGGCTCAGTAAGACAGAAAGCAATACCCGTTTTTTCATACTTGTATTTTTTTAATGTTAATAAAAAAATTCTCTGTGTTGGTAACCGATGCCTCTAAGGGCTCTCTGAAAAAAATCTGATGTTAACGCGTTGTCATCTTCTGTAATAATGACCGTCTGATTCGGAAAAGTTGCCCCGGATCAATTCATTTTTACCACTTTTCTTGTCATTTTCCACTCTCCTGATGCCGGCGAAATGCTGATGAAATAAAGGCCTTCGCTCACCTTTCGGGCATCCGCGAAGAATTTGTTCTCACCGGGCATGCACCTTAGGATCATTTGAAGGGTCACCCGGCCTTCCATATTATACATACATGCTTCATAGTTTCCGCTGCTTTCCGTAAATACGGTGAGCGTGATAAAATCACCGAAGGGATTTGGAAATACTTCCGCCCGTATATTCCTTTCCGTTGCAGGCAAAGAAACAGCGCTTACATTTTCGTTTGTGATGAAGACCTGGTTGTTTTCCGACTGAGGATTGTCCTCATCCAGAGTAATATACACCGGTGTGCAGTGGAAGGCAGTGGCTTCGGCATACAGCATATAGCTGCCCATCGGGAGCTGTTCAAAAATAAAATATCCTTCCTCTCCGCTTTCATGATGCCGCACCGGCCTGTTCTGCTGGTCATACAGCCTGACATCAGCGCTGCCAAAGGATTTCATGGTTTCTTCAATCACTGCGCCGCTGATCATCCCGGGGCCGGTACCTATGTTGAAAACCGGTACAAGAGAAAGATTGACGGCAAAACTGCCTGAATCAACAAGGGAAAAAGAAACCGCTTCCTGCCAGTTTACCTGGCCTCCGTAATATGAAGGCAGATAATCATTATAATGGGTGGATCCTTGCGTCAATTCCGCTTTGATGAGATAATGCCCTTCCCGCTTTTGGGTGAACCAATAATACCCGTAATCGGAAAAAACCACGGTATCATCAGGGTAAATATCATCGCTGTAACACCTGTAGAGAAAGGCTACGCCTGTATCCCCTTCATGAATGGGGTTGTTGATGGGATAATCGCCGGCAAAAACGGCGCCTCCGAAATCATAATAATCCGGAGCTTCCAGCAAAAGGCACCGGGTATCTGTGAAAATCTGCCCGCCGGGCCAGGTTCCTGAAACCTCAAGGCATACGGAGTATTCCCCGGAAAACTCATATTGGTGCACAGGATCAGAATCAAAGGAGGTATTGCCATCCCCGAAATTCCAGTGCCAGGTATCAGGATTTCCTGTGGAAAGGTCGGTGAAATAATACTTTCGCTGACCGTTCCCCAGGGTATCCAGGGCATAGGCAAAATCGGCAAAAAGCGGGATATCCAGAAAAACGTCCAGGCAAAAGGTACTTGTGCATAACGCCCCGGCAACATATCCCTCCACAGTGAGGCATACTTCATAAGACCCCGGCGACGGATAGGTGTGCACCGGATTTTGTTCCCATGAAAAGCTCCCATCTCCGAAATCCCAGTACCAGCTCAACAAATTACCCACCGACAAATCGGAAAAAAGCACAGTGAGCGGCTGACCCGGATCGACAAAGAAGTCAAAGTGGGCTTCACAATTTACAGGGTAACCCACCAGGATGCTCTGGCAGGAGACGGCGATGCAGGAATCCCCCGTGGCAGGATTCATCATGAAGGTGGTGAGGCAAACCTGAACCGAATCGTTGATGCCCGGATTGTAAATATGCTGCACAGCCTGGCCTGAACCAGTGAAGTTATCCCCGAAATCCCATATCCAGACATCCGCAGGCACAGGAAGGGATTCTCCGAAAAAATGAAATTCGGATCCGTTAACATTCGCGTATGTAAACCAGTTTTCGCAATTCATGCCGGCAGAATCAATGATGATAATCTGTGAAGTGATATCCTGGCAGTTGGTTGTGAAATCCATGATCTCAAGACTCACAAGATACTCCCCGGGCCCCGGAAAAACGTGGTAAGGATCAGGTTCGCCGGACATTGACCCGTCACCGAAATCCCAGTGCCAAAAGCTGATATTCCCGGTAGAGTTATCAAAAAACTGGCAGGCCAGGTAATTTAGAGGGTCTTCATCATAGAAAAAATCAGCTTCACACTCCGGGGGAAACCCTACGAAAACCTCTTCACAGTAAACATAGGTGCATGAATCCACAGTGCCGGGATACCAGGTTGTCGCCGTCAGACAAACCAGATAGCTTGTATTTACGGGATTAAGGAAAGTATGTGTAACGATTTTGCCACTCCCAAAAGCGCCATCACCGAAATCCCAAAAGTACGTGCTTTGAAAATCAGGTTCGATGAAACCTTCAAAAACTAATGTAACACTGTCAAGCGGCTGATATTGAAACCAGGCATTGCAACCCTGTGCATGCAAATAATCCGGGGTTGTCAGCAAAAACAACAGGGCGATAAGCGCCGGATGCGGAACTGTGGTATGCCTCTTTTTGCCCATAACTTTAAAATTTGAATATTACACCTGTTTTTATCCCGTATGTCCAGACCTCCTGCCTGCCTGCAAACCTTTTCTCATACAAAGGTTTCAGATGGTATTTGCAAAGGGGGGATAAATGAAAACTGAACCTTTGCGAAATATCATACCGCAGGGATGCGCCAAAGGATAACTGACCGTAACCCTTTATCCTTGAAGGGGTTTGATTGGTAACGCTGAGGGTCAAGGCATTGTCGTTGGTATAGGAAAACTGCTCCTCCCTTTCTGAAATCAGCATTGAATATGAAATTCCGGCCTGAAAATCAATCCCGAAACGTCTGTACCCGTAAACCCTTATCCCTGCCGACACGGGAATGACAAGGTAAGTGTACATATTTTGAGGCTCTGACCGTAATGAATAGTCAATGGTATCAAAAACACTCTCAGGAACAGTAGTGAAATCAGGGTTTCCCGACTGCGGATCAATGGTGAAAGAGGTTACCTTATAATAATAACCGACACTGTCGTATTGATTGTAGTTTACTTCAAACATGCCGTTGTCCCTGGCATAGGTCAGTCCGGCCCCCACAGACAATGACCATTCATTTCGGACCATCCTTCCCAGAATCTCGAACCCGTTTGAGCGAAGAGCCTCTCTTACCGAATCCTTCCTGACAAAAGATAATTCAGGGACAAATGACACTTCAATTTCCGAAATGGAGGGCCTTGCATAATCAGGAGGCTCAGGGATATTCAGGGAAATTTTTCCGGCTTCGTACCTTTCCGGTACAGCAAAAAGGCTTATTTCGGGATGCTGCAACCGGAGTCCTCCATATCTTTCTGACACAGGTAGCCGGGTGTTGACCGGACCGGCAGGAAAAGGATGATTTGAAAAATAAGGGGTTGTTTCCGGCTTTACGGCAAAGCTGTCTTCTTTTAGTTTCGATGTTTCCTGTTCTGCCGGAGAGTAAATTTGTATTGTACGCGTTTCACGGGTGGACTGGCGTGCCATCGCCGGAACCGTTTCCTTAAGGGTTGTTTCTTCCCCGGGGATTTCGCCTTCAGGCGCGGCGACAGCTTCATCAGCCGATTGATTTCCGGTGGAAGGATATGGGGCTTTCAGCTCAGACATCTGTATTTCAGAGGTTTGCGGGGTTATTACCGGAGCATCCTGCCCTGACGGAACCCATAACAAAGTAATCCCTCCGAGGAGAAAAAGCGCTACGATCCAACCGTAGCTGTAAATGAAGGTCATCAGGTTTCCGAAAAACAGGGCTCCCGAAATACCTTTCCAGACGTTTGGGGAAGGTTCCCTGCTGTAGCTGCCTGCAGCATTTCGCAGGAAATCATCCATTTTATTCTGTTTCTTATCCATGGCTCACTCCTTCTTTTGGATTGTTAATGAGCGAAAGTTTCTTTTTCAACGATTCTCTTGCCTTAAAAAGTTGTGTTTTTGATGTATTTTCGGATATACCCAATAATCCGGCGATCTCTTTATGGCCGAAACCCTCAAAAACAAAAAGGTTAAGAACCATACGGTATCCCTCGGGCAGATCCCGGATCATTCCGATGATCACTTCAGGATCGGTTTCAGGATAATCTTCTTCACTCTCATCTGCAATATCATCCACAAGCCCGTCAGAATAGTCAAAATGTAATTTATGCCTGGCATTCCTCTTTAAGTGATTTATGGCCGTATTGACAATGATTCTTCTGATCCATGCCTGCAAAGGCCCTGTTCCTTTATATTGCCGGATGTTTTGAAACACCTTGATGAACCCTTCCTGCAGCATATCTTCCGCTTCATGGAGATCATTCCCATAGCGCATACATACACCCAGCATCTGTGCTGAGTACATCCTGTAAAGCAGATTCTGAGCTTTTCTCTTACCTGCCCTGCAATCTTTAACTATTTGTCCGGTGGACATCATCCATTACCATTGCATAACTATATGACTGTGGAATAGTGTGAAAGTTGCCCGGATTTCCCGGAAGTATGTAAGTTCTTTTAATTCTCCCTGACAAACTTCCTGAGCACACCCTGCTTTTTACCGGATTGAAAGGAAAGGAAATACACGCCGGACGGAAGGTCTGCCACGGGAATGGCAATTTCTGAATCCGGACTGACCCTGATATTCTCCTGATGAAACACCTGCTGCATCCCGGAATTGAATATCGATAACGAATAAAAGCCTTCCTGGACGCCGTTCGTGGATACATAAACAATATCCACAGCCGGGTTGGGGTACAGGCTGATTGCGGGTGATGACCCTGTGATCGGATGGATGCCGTTAGGAACACTTCCCTGCACTGAATGTGAATTGATGGTAATGGAAATATCATTCACAGTGGCCTTTTCAGGGGTCAGAATTATTTCAACGGGTTCGGTATCCTTTCCTGTAACCTCTGCATGAACAAGATAAGCGCTGAAGGCCAGGCTGCCAAATTCAAAAACGCCATTGTTGAGTGAATGACAACCGGTGATGGGATTATGCCAGGAGTCAAGAAGCAAAACCTGTATGTTGGACGCCGGGGCTGATTTTCCATTGGTTTCTTCGCCATAGGCAATGATCCCTGAAATTTCACCGACACCCGCGCTCATCTGACCGCATGGCCTCATCTGTATGTCATAATTGAAATTGGAACACTCATGCAGGATGGTGTCGGCTTCCTTCCAGAAAAGCGAGTTGCCGTAATAGGTGGCTATGAAGGATTGTAACAGGTAGGAATCCGGGTGAAGATCGGCCTTGATAAGGTATCTGCCTTCAATAAGCTGATAAAAATAATAACATCCCAGCGTATCAAAAGAGATGGAATCAATGAAACTGATTTCATTGGAAGCCGTTATCTGGTAAAGGTAAGCTATCCCCAGATCGATAGGGAAATATCCTGCAAAAACCTGGCCGCCCAGATGATAATATCCCTTGTAGAATACCCTGATAATTTTTGTGATGGAACTTTCGAGGATCTCTCCCGTTGTGGAAAACATCCCTTTGATGGTCAGTGTAACAAGATAGACTCCGGGTTCTGCGTAATCATGAACCGGATCTTTGTCGTAACTTATGGTCCCGTCACCGAATTCCCATTTCCATGAAAGCACATTGCCTGTGTTGGAGCAATCCTTGAAATGCATCCTGAGAGGCAGGTTGCCGGTTGTATCCCTTTGCGCTTTGAAGTCTGCCTGGTATAATACCTGGGGCAGCGAATCGGCTACAACAAAACTGATCAGTAAATTATTCGTTTCCTGCCATTCGAACCGGAAATAAACTGTGGTATCGTAAAAATTATTTTCAATATCATGTGTAAAAATGTTGACGGAGCCCTTTTCTGTTTCGGTGTAAATGGTGTCATAAAAAAAGCCGTCCTTATCGGTGATCATGCTTTTAAAATAATGGAAAACAGGATTGTATGCAGTATCGGCGCAGAGGTAAACCACATGATTCTCCACCGGTGCGCCATTGATATTATTGGTGATCTGCCCATAGATGAACACCTGGTTCTTTCCCGGAGTAATCTGGGCAAATATATTATTCATCATTACAATATTGAGCAAAGCGAGTAAAATAAGCCAGGGGCCTGCCGTTTTGCCGGGACTTCTGTCGCCTTTCTTTCTGCTATGCAATCTTTCCCTGATCATGGCATTTAAAAATTAATTGTTAATCCGGTCCTTATTCCGTATGAGTAAGGGTGTTTAGTTTGAATAGTGTTGCGGCCATACGCCGATTTGATATAATACCTGAAAACAGGTTCAAAGACCAGGTTCACCCTGTTGGATAATTTGTACGACATGCCTGCTGAGAAAATGATCTGCCAGTGCAGACGGATCCTTTCCGGCACTTTTTCATCAATGCCAATGACCCTGATATCCTTGCCCGGAAAGTTTATCCCCGGAATTTTTTCACTCATAAGAAGCGACACCGAAGGCCCTGCCTTGACAGACCAGGTCACTCTTTTATGCTCAAGCCCGTATCCGATAAAAACCGGCAACTGAAGATAGGTGTACCTGTTTTTTGTCTCTGAAATGGACACATACCTTGTCGAGTCATATACCTCTACAGTCTGGGTGTGATACACCGGTATGACGCCGCCTGAAGCGCTGTCGAAGGTGATGTCGTAAACATCCTCATAGGAACCTAAGTACTTCTCATAATTCACGGTGTAATCTCCGTTGTCTTCTGAAAATGCCACCCCTAATCCCGACTGCAGGATAAATCCCTCATTGTTCATCATGGCATGCAGGTCGATGGAGTAACTCCTTTTGTGAATATCATTGTCATCAGGGTAAATGACCGACTCAGGGATAAAAAACAAGCCAAAGGACCAGCGGTGTTTTGTTACATAAGCATTTCCTGATCTTTCGCCATTTTCAGAAAAACCTGTGAGGGATGACCTTGCGGTGATCCCGTTGCTTAAAAAATATTCATGTGTAGCGGCTTCCCTTGAATTCAAACGGCCGGCATTCAGGCTGTATTCATTGTCAATCTGCCCTGGTAAAAGGTTTCGCAGGTATCCGGCTGCGGCTTCATGATATGACCCTGAAAAATCCTCCTGCCGCCCTGAAGGCTTAATGCTATTATTTACAGCAATCACATTACTGTTTGCCGGCACAATGGATACACCTGCCTGTGAGTGATCAGGGAGGGATTGCACTGAAACCGGATCGGGATTCGTGGTTCCTGTGACGGAACCGTCCCTTTCCATAACGGGTTGATCATTAAAATCATGAGTTGCAGTCGTCCCTGGATTTTCATTTCTGCTGCCAGCAACCTCTTCCACTGCGAAGTCAGCGGCAGCCAGAAGACTCTCTTCGCTGAACCGGTTGCGGGGATGGGTAAAGAAAACAAGCAATCCTCCCAGGCCGATAAGCAGCGCTGAAAAGCCAACAATGCCTCCCCTGCCTGCCTTTCCGCCGGAGCCTGTTCCGCTGTCTTTTATGGATTTTTCAACATTCACCCATATATGAGCCGGCGGTTCAAGTTCAAAATCATTGAACTTTTCGCGGAACAAATCGTCTATATTTTCATAGCGCTTACTCATTTTCCCCGGGTCAACTCCTTTATTTTTTTCTGAAGGGCATTTCTTGCCCTTGACAATTGTGATTTAGATGTGTTTTCGGATATTTCAAGCATTTCCCCGATCTCTCTGTGGGTGTACCCCTCAAGAATATTAAGGTTAAACACCATCCTGTATCCGTCGGGGAGGTCCTGGATCAGGTTGAGCAGTTCCTTCAGTGATAACTTATCCAGCACGCCTTCTTCGTCTGCGATGTACCTTCCTGCCTGGTCCAGATCGGTATCCTGAAGATGTTTGTAATTCTTTTTGTAGAGATTGATGGCTGTATTGATGATCGTCCTTCTGATCCAGCCTTCCAGTGAGCCTTCTTTCCGAAAGGTTTTAAGATAGGAATAAACCTTGATAAACCCTTCCTGCAGAATGTCCTCGGCTTCCATCTGGTTTTTGGCAAACCGCATGCACACGCCGAACATCTTAGGCGCAAACCTCTTGTACAACAACTCCTGATAATAGGATTCGTTATTAAGGCATCCCTCTATCAATTGCTCATCAGAGTGCATTTACCACGACAGGAACCGGTAGATAGTATTGTTTCCGGTTCAAGGGCGTAAATGTATAAAGAATTTTAATACCGTGCAACCCTGCCATGAATAAAATATCCGATTTTTCAAAGAACCTCCTTTGCACATACTGCAATCACAATTTTTAGACAAGAACCTTCCGTCAATGGTTGCACTGCATTTATGTGTGGGATTGATATTTATTGTTCCGGGAAATTTTATACTTTTGACCCTTGCAATTAACGTTTTTTCCTATCATTCAACAAAGTAATTTTTAATGAAAAGAACAATTCAGATGATCGGTCTTGTTTTAATAGCGGGACTGTTGGCCAACTGTGGCAACCAGACCACAGAAAACACCTCTGGTGATGATGAAAAGGCAGATGTTAGCGCTCAGTTGCTGGAAAAGTATGTTCCGGTGGAACTGACAGCCGACATTTCGCACCTCAGCGACAATGAAAAGGAGATGCTTCGCCATTTATTCAAAGCCGCCGGTATCATGGACGAACTTTTCTGGCTCCAGAACGTGGGACCGAAGCAGGAAGTCCTCTCCGGCATTGCCGATGAAAACCTCAGAAAATTTGCAGAAATCAACTACGGTTACTGGGATGAACTCGACAACCTGAAACCCTTTGTGGAAGGAATAGGCGAAAAGCCTGCAGGGGCAAGGTTTTATCCGGAAGACATGACCAAAGAAGAGTTCGAAAGTTATCAGCACTCTGAAAAGGCCGGCCTTTATACTTTGATCATCCGAAATGAGGATGGAGGACTTGAAACGGTTTGGTACCATGAAGCCTATAAACAACAGCTCACGGAGGCCGCCGGATGGCTTAGAAAGGCCGCTTCCCTTGCCGCCGACCCCGAATTTGCCCGTTACCTCGAACTTCGCGCCGATGCACTGCTGACAAGCAATTACCGGCCCAGCGACATGGCCTGGTTCGATGTGAAAAACAACCATGTCGATATGGTCATCGGCCCCATCGAAAACTACACCGACCAGCTTTTCGGCTATAAAGCCGCCTTTGAATCTTTTATCCTCATCAAGGATAAGGTGTGGAGTGAAAAACTGTCGAAGTTTGCCGCCTTCCTGCCCCAGCTCCAAAAGGAACTTCCGGTGGATCCGGCTTACAAACAGGAAGTGCCGGGTGCGGATTCGGAACTCAATGCCTATGAAGTTGTATTTTATGCAGGCGACTGCAACATGGCGGGAAAAACCATTGCCATAAACCTTCCCAACGATGAAGTGGTGCAACTTGAAAAAGGGACAAGAAAACTGCAGCTGAAAAATGCGATGAAGGCAAAGTTTGATAAAATTCTCGTCCCCATTGCCGGCAGCCTCATCGACGAAAGCCAGGTTAGCCACATCTCTTTCGATGCCTTCTTTGCCAATACCATGTTTCACGAAGTGGCTCATGGCATGGGTATCAAAAACACGATCAACGGCAAAGGCACTGTGCGTCAGGCCTTGAAAGAGCAATATTCCGCCATTGAAGAAGGAAAGGCCGACATTTTAGGCCTGTACCTGGTAACCAAACTGAATGAAATGGGAGAATTCCCTGAAACGGATCTCATGGATAACTACGTCACCTTTATGGCGGGCATTTTCAGGTCGGTGCGTTTCGGGGCTTCCAGCGCTCATGGCAAAGCCAATATGATCAGGTTCAACTACTTTTATGAAGCCGGCGCCTTTTCACGGAACGAAAACGGGAAATACCTGATTGATATGGAAAAAATGAAAGAAGCAGCCACAGGTCTTACCAATCTGATCCTTAAAATACAGGGCGATGGCGATTATGACGCCGCCAAAAAGCTGGTCGATGAAAAAGGGGTGATCGGAAAGATCCTTCAGGATGACCTGAACAGCCTGAATGACAAGGGGATTCCTGTAGACATCATCTTCAGTCAGGGCCCCGGAATGTTGGGTTTGTAGGTCATTGTCCGGTTTCGAACAATATCTGGTATGTTTCCGAACAACAGCCCCTTAAAAAGAAGGCCAATAGCCTGAGTATTTGTTTTATTTTCAGCTTATTGTCATCCATGGCACAGTTTTCGGAAAACACCACATTTTTTTAGTATTATTAATTTTTATTAACGAATATTTATGAGAAGATTGGTTTTATTACTGGCCGTGGGGATGGTATTCCTGTCACGGGGTTATTCAATTTCGGCGCCTGACGAAGGCATGTGGCTTCCCATGTTTGTTGACAGGCTGAATTATACTGACATGCAGGCGATGGGATTGAACCTCACTGCGGAAGAGATTTACAGCATCAACAATTCAAGCCTCAAGGATGCCATCGTTGGTCTTTCAGGTTCAGCCACACCCAATGGATTTTTCTGTACCGGGGGCATTGTATCGGACCAGGGGTTGTTGTTCACAAACCATCATTGCGGTTACGATGTGATACAACAGCACAGTTCGCTTGATCACGATTACCTCACTGACGGTTTCTGGGCTGCCGCTTTCAGGGATGAACTCCCGAATGAAAATCTTTCAGCCTCCTTTCTTGTACGTATGGAAGACGTCACCGACAGCATTCTCCCTTTCCTGAGCGATACACTGACTGAGAGGGACAGGCGTATGACCATTGGCGAGATTACCGGACGGCTGGAAGAACGGGCTTCTGAAGAAGGCAAATATCATGTAAATGTGAACAGTTTCTACGGTGGGAATGAATATTATCTTTTTGTGTATGAAGTGTATCAGGATGTCAGGCTTGTCGGCGCTCCCCCGTCGGCCATCGGGAAATTCGGCGGCGACACCGATAACTGGATGTGGCCCAGGCATACCGGTGACTTTTCCATTTTCAGGGTTTATTCCGCCCCTGACGGATCTCCTGCCACTTACTCCGACGATAACGTTCCCCTCAAACCCAGACATTTCCTGCCCATCTCCCTCAAAGGGATTGAAAAAGACGATTTTGCCATGATCTGGGGATATCCGGGAGGTACACAAAGATATCTTACCTCTTACGGGGTCAAATATAATCTTGAGCATTTTAATCCTGCCATTGTGGATGTCCTTGGCAAAAGGCTTGAAACCATGAAGGAAGAAATGGATGCCGATCCCGCCATCAGGATCGCCCTTGCCTCTGACTATGCCGGACTGGCCAATGCATGGAAATTGTACATCGGCCAGACCAGGGGCATCAAAAGACTGAAACTGATCGACAGAAAAACAGAAATTGAGGATAAATTCACCGCCTGGGTGTCAGAAGACCCTGCCAGAAAAGAAAAATACGGCAATGCCCTCAGTGACCTCAAATCAGGATATGAAGAAGTGGGTAAAAGCATTAAACCCCTGATGTATCTGAATCTCGGCCTTCTTGGACCGGAAATCGTTGACTATGCAAGCGGTTCAGCATTTTACGAGTTATTGCTTGATCCGAAGGAAAATAAAGAGATGATCGAAAGCGCCGTTCAAAGCCGTAAAGAACTGGCAGAAGAGCATTTTGCAGAGTATCATGCCGCAGGGGACAAAAAAATGCTTGTGGCCATGCTTGAACTCTATGTAAAAGATGTCCCGGCGGATTTACATCCGCAGGTGATAAAGGATATCCATGCAGAATACAAGGGTGATTTTAAAAAATATGCCGACGACCTGTTCGAAGAATCGATATTCGCCGACAAAGGAAGGATGATGTCTTTCTTAGATAAGCCTTCCGCTAAAAAGCTGGGCAAAGATCCGGCCTATATACTCTCCGAGGGCCTGTATAATCATTTTTATGCTGTAGCAGGAACCTACAGGCAGGCGCAGGGATCGTTGTCAAAGGGCGAAAGGCTGTTTATTGCCGGGCTCCGTGAAATGAACCCGGATAAGGTATATTATCCCGATGCCAACTCCACCATGAGGCTCACCTACGGCTCGGTACAGGATTACATTGCAGCCGATGCCGTACATTATGACTATATTACTACCTCCGTCGGTATCCTTGAGAAGGAAGATCCTGACAATGAAGAATTCATCGTACCTGCCAGACTCAAACAGCTCATTGAGGACAAAGACTTCGGGCCGTATGGTAACGCGGATGAAATGGTTTTGTGCTTTCTTACAACCAACGACATCACCGGCGGCAACTCTGGAAGCCCTGTCATCAACGGGGATGGAGAGCTGATAGGACTTGCCTTTGACGGAAACTGGGAAGCCATGAGCGGCGACATTGTTTTTGAACCCGAATTACAACGCACCATTTGTGTCGATTCACGGTATGTGTTGTTTGTCATTGACAAATATGCCGGCGCCCAAAACCTGATAGAAGAGTTGAAAATTGTGAAGTAAAGCAAAATCTGAAAAGAGAAGTCCAAAACATGTGCCCGCCGGAAGCGAACAGAAGCCGGTGTGGAACCAGTTTCTTATTGTGACACTCTTCTGATCAAAGGCTTTTCTGTGACATGCCGTGATTTCAGTGCAATTTCTTTTTCTTACAGAGTTTGTAAACTCTTTCAAGTCTTTTGAAAATGGAGAGTGGGTGATTATACTGTTGCCGATGAATTGCATGAGGGTGCGAATGAACAGAAAATAATGCCTGGAATATTATTTGATTTTGAATAAAGAGAGGGTATCAGGTACAGCAGGCATCAGTTATTGAAGGCTTTCCCCGTAATCCACCTCTTTTTGAAGTTTTCCGTTTTTATCAAAGAATTTCCAATTGCCTGTCCTTTTCCCGTCGTTCAGGTTTCCTTCATAGTACAGTTGCCCGTTTTCATGATAAACCGCTTTGCGGCCATTTTCTTTCCCTTCCGTGTAAGTCCCGGCGCTCCACAGGTTGCCGTTGGCATACCAGTATTTCCATTCTCCGTGGCGTTTGCCTTCACGAAAGGCGCCTTCCATCCTTTTGGTGCCGTCATTATACAAGTGGGTTTCTTTCACAGGTATGGTGTCGCCCTGATTTTTGTAATACCTTACCAGCTTTGGCGATCCATTCTCATAAGTTTCTTCTGTAACCGCCACCGGTTCATGACTGCATGAAGCGGCAGATACGCAAACTATCATCAGGAGAGTCAGCTTTTTCATCTGAAGTGCTTTATCGGTTAAATAACAAACGTTCCCCCGTTTCTGATTCATCAAACTTTCCGTCATTCCAGGCTAAATGGCCATTGACGAAGGTGTGTGTGACAGATGAACTGAAAACATATCCCTCAAAAGGCGACCATCCGCATTTATACAAAATGGTGTTTCCGTTCACCTCTGTTTTTCTGTTCAGGTCCACCACCGTCAGATCGGCTTTATACCCTTCCCGGATGTAACCCCTCTTTTCGATATTAAAACACTGAGCCGGAGCGTGTGACATCTTTTCAACAATCTTCGCCAGAGAAATCTTACCCCGGTGATAAAACTCCAGCATGGCCTGCAGACTGTGCTGCACCATCGGGCCTCCCGAAGGGCACCTGAAGTAAGTAGCTGATTTTTCCTCCAGGGTATGGGGAGCATGGTCGGTGGCCACCATATCGAGTTTGTTGCTGAGCAACCCGTTGAACAACGCTTCCTGGTCTTCCTTTGTCTTTATGGCCGGATTCCACTTGATCTTTGATCCATAACGGGCGTAATCAGAGCTGTTGAACCAGAGGTGATGCACACACACCTCGGCGGTGATCTTTTTTCTTTCAGGCGGCCTGGAGGCATCGAAAAGTTCCAGTTCACGCGCTGTTGAAACATGCAGGACATGCAGCCTGGTGTTGTAGATTGATGCCAGCTTTACAGCCATTTTCGTTGATTTATAGCAGGCATCGCTGCTGCGTATCAGCGGGTGGGCCTCCATAGGTGTTTTGGCGCCGTATTTCTCCCGGAATATTTCGGTGTTCCTTAAAATGATGCCTTCATCCTCACAATGCACTGCAATGAGTGTTCTAGATTTGGAAAAAAGGGTGTTAAGGGTGTTAATATTGTCAACCAGCATATTCCCTGTGGAGGATCCCAGAAATATCTTGATGCCGCAAACCGAAGCAGGATCGGCCTTCAGGGCCTCCGCAGCATTTTCGTTGGAGGCGCCCATATAAAAGGAATAATTGGCGAGTGATTTTTCTGCAGCCAATTTGTATTTCTTTTCCAGGAGTTCAAGGGTAAGTATCGGAGGTTTGTTGTTGGGCATGTCCATGAAAGAGGTTGTGCCCCCTGCCACGGCAGCCCTGCTTTCGCTGTATATATCCCCTTTGTGGGTGAGTCCGGGCTCCCTGAAATGAACCTGGTCGTCGATCACTCCGGGCAGGACATAACGGTTTTCAGCATCGAAAACCACATAATTGCCTGTGCCGGGAGCCATTTTATCCCCCTCAGCCGCCTTACCGTGAAGGATTTTTTCGATGACCCCGTCTTTAATGTAAATCTCCCCTCTGAATTCTTCCCCCTCATTTACAATGTTAGCATTGATGATATGCCATTTGTCGCCCATATCGGGAACTGTTGATTGCCTTAGTTTGTGCTAAGGTATAAAAAAGTATGGAAAACTATGAAATTCTTTTATATTTTCCAAAAATGCTCCTCACCCTGAGGTCCATCACCCCAAAGATGGCTTCCCTGAAAATGCTCTTATTCATCTTTGACTCTCCTTCGGTCCTGTCGGTGAATATGATGGGCACCTCCACCAGTTTAAAACCGAGTTTCCATGCAGTGTATTTCATTTCGATCTGGAAAGCATACCCTGTGAACTTGATTTTATCCAGGTTGATGGCTTCCAGCACCCTCCGGGTGTAACACTTGAACCCGGCGGTAGTATCGCGCACTTTCATCCTTGTGATGAACCTCACATACACCGAAGCGAAATACGACATCAGTATTCTGCCCATAGGCCAGTTGACCACGTTCACGCCCCTGATGTACCTTGAGCCGATGGAAAGGTCTGCCCCGCCGTCGGCACATTCGGCATAAAGCCTGATGAGGTCCTCCGGGTTATGGGAAAAATCGGCGTCCATTTCGAACACAAAACCGTAATGCTTAGCCAGCGCCCACCTGAAACCATGTATATAAGCCGTTCCCAGGCCCAGTTTACCCTTTCTTTCCTCAATAAACAGCCGGCCGGGAAACTCCTCTGTCAGTTTTTTAACGATGGTTGCCGTGCCGTCGGGAGAGTTGTCTTCAACAATCAGGATATGAAAGTCCTTTTCAAGGGAAAACACTTTCCGTATGATTTTTTCGATGTTTTCCTTTTCGTTGTATGTCGGTATGATTATTACACTGTCGCTCACCTCTTTACTGATTGATAAGTTTGACATTGTCGATCATAAACGGAGTGTATTGTGCTCCGTCGGAACCTGAATATCTGAAGGCAACATACCCTGTTCCTGAATAGGAGGAAAGGCTGATATTGCCTGATCCTACCCAGGTGTTCCATGGATCAGACTGGCCTGCTATCGCACAACTCAACTCTGTCCATGTTGCGGCTGTAACATTGCTTCCGTCGAAGTCGGTGGAAATCCAGAGGGAGAGTCCGTCGTGCAGCCAGCCCTGGTGCGCTGATTCAAATGAGAACACAGGATTGCTCATGGCGCTGAGGTCAATGGGAGGTGCGATGAGCCAGATGACATTGGCCCCTCCTGATCCCAGCGCACTTGCCATTGCGCATTTGTTGCCGCTCAGATCTTTTCCCTGCCATTTGCGCAGCCCGTTTTCAGGGATGTTCAGCCAGTTGTTCAGGGAAATGTCCTGTCCTGCGGTCACACTGCTGAAATCCTGATTGATGCTTGTCACCGTTCCGCCACCGCCTCCGGTTTCAACTACGTCATCGAGGTTCCTGATGTAAAATTGCGGCGAACTTCCGTATTGACCCACTATGCCGGTGATGTCGACGGCATAAGCCGGATAAGATTCATTGGCAAAAGATGCCCAGTTGTAGGTGTACAGTTTAATGGTGCCCGTTCCGTCATTGAGGGTATTTTCTCCGGAATAAACACCTGATCCCGAAATAGTTACATTGGTGAACTTCACCAGTTTGGATTCATATTGATCAATGTCGGAAGTAACCTGCTGTATGCTTCTTTCCAGGGGCGGTGGTACTGTTGCGGCGCCCAGGGCAATGACACGGGTAAGGGGTATCTCCTGTACCTGCACCAGGCCGTTATACTCATCCATGACTATGCCGGATACATTGATCTCTACCTTGTCGCCCAACTGGTAATCGTGGTAATCGGTAAACCTGAGATTCACTCCGTTCCCGTCGTCACCGAGAATAAAAGCATTTTTTCCGCTGATATTCTCAGCGATCACATCCGAAATGATGATTCCCTGGATCTTAGTGCTGTCGGGTATCACAGTCGGGCCACCGGCATAAAGGCTCCTCAATTCGCCAATGGTGATGAGTTGTTGCTCTCCTCCCGGGTTGCACCTTTCTTCGTTCAGCAGAACTTCCGATTCTGTCCTGATCACCAGTTGGGGGTCATTGTTGTAAATGCTGGCAATAGCAATCAGCGATCCGTTGCCTTCCGGGAGCTTATGACCTGCGAAGTTGGCATAGCCGCTTGTTCTGACGATGATAGAATTTCCGCTGCAATCTTCCAGATACCGGTTTTCATCAATCAGGTTCACTGAATCGGCCCATGTCTTGCCCAGTTCTGCAGAGGCGAACTGTACATTTTCAAGCCTGATCACCCTGGATTGGTAAAGGGCAGGATTGCTCAAAAGGGCTATTGTCACCAACTCCGGTTCGATGAAATTGTTGTTTTTTAACTTATAGATGCTCTTGCCAACATCCAGGTTATTGACCTGGTAAAGATTGTGGTAATTTTCTATCGTTGTACCCCTGAGCAGGATTCTTACAGAATCGCCTAAATATAAACCTCCCGGGTTGAAGTAATTGATCTGTAAACCTCCAGTATTGTCTTCAATAAAGGCGCTTTTATAAATATTTCCTGATTTTTCATCCATCACCACCGTCCCGAATATGGAATAATCATCGTTCATCACAAAGGCTTTGGAGGAGTCGTTGTACATCTGTTTGATCTGCGCAATGGTAAGTACCTTGGCGGGATCAAAAGTTATGGTTGTCACCGGAGGTTCATCCGGTTCAGGTTTCACACATCCTGAAATAACGAGCAACGATGCAGTAAAGAGGATCAGGGCCCTGTTCAATATCTTCCAGTTTTTCATTTTAT
>JAFGME010000099.1 GCA_016927695.1 Bacteroidales bacterium | reverse complement strand
CGCAGGAAAGACATGGTGGAATGCGACAACGATTACGACAACGACAACGAGCGGGAGAAGGCAGCATGTTTTGCGGCATTTCAGGTTTCGGAAGGCAGGGTAGCAAAAGATAAATAAATACCGGTTAAAGATCAATTTTGCCCAAAAGAGCATGAACATAAACAATCTCAGGGCGATTCAGAAAAAAAAAGACCGCTGAAATCAGCGGCCTTTCTACGAAGGCTCCCCAACCTGGACTCGAACCAGGGACCTATTGATTAACAGTCAATCGCTCTAACCAACTGAGCTATTGGGGATCATTCCATCACACAGAACCATTCTTCCCAAAAAGGGAGTGCAAAATTATTTATTTTTTAATAATAAACAATACATTTGCCTAAAAAATTACAGCCGCTGAATTTGAACTGCTTTCATATTCATGCTGTCCGGTGAAACAATTAAATACGATCCGTTCAATGGCACAGGTACTTGGCATGGGAAATGCCCTGGTTGACATCATCACGCGGCTGGAATCCGACAGCACACTCGAAAAGTTCTTCCTGCCCAAAGGCAGTATGCAACTGGTAGATAACCACTTCAGCCTGCAGGTGGAGCAGGGCACTGCAGGACTCCGTAAGGTGCTTACTTCCGGGGGCTCGGCATCCAACACCATCCACGGCCTGGCCAATCTGGGCATACCTGCAGGTTATATCGGCAAAGTGGGCAACGATGAGCTGGGCCGCTTTTTCAGGGACGACCTCATCCTCAACAACATAGAACCCCGCCTGTTTGTCAACGAAAATCCAACGGGCCGCGCCCTGGCGCTGGTCAGCCCCGATTCGGAAAGAACCTTTGCCACTTTTTTGGGCGCAGCCATCGACCTGGATGCAGAAGATATTTCAGAAACCCTATTTAACGGTTATGAGCATTTCTACATGGAAGGTTACCTGGTGCAGGATCCCTTGCTTTTCGAAAAGGCGGTGAGGCTGGCCCACTGCAACCGTATGACCATCTCACTTGACATGGCAAGCTACAATGTGGTTGAGGCCAACAAAACTTTTCTCACGGAGATGATTCAGAAATACGTGAACATCCTTTTTGCGAACGAAGAGGAAGCAAAAGCCATCACCGGCAAAGGGCCCGCAGAGGCGCTTCACATCCTGGCGGAATGGACGGACATCGCCGTGGTGAAACTCGGCCCCCGTGGATCTCTCATCAAAAAAGGCCATGACATGGTGGAAGTGCCTGCGGTTAAAGCCTCTGCCATCGACACCACAGGGGCAGGCGACCTGTACGCCGCAGGTTTTCTTTACGGCCTGATCAGCGGATTTGAACTCCCTGTGTGCGGCGCCGTTGGGTCTCTCATTTCAGGCAGGATAACAGAGATCATTGGGCCCAAGTTACCCAGGGAAGAGTGGCCGCTGATCATGGAGAAAATCCGGAAAGCTTTGGGAGCCTGAAGCCCTTATCCTTATTTTTATTCAATAATTCATCAGATTGTTTAATTAGTATCCGGATTTTACTAATTTTGCCCCACTTTTTTATAAATCACAGTTAATTAATTTATTTACATAGCATTATGAAGATTTATCAAACGAAAGACATTAGAAATATTGCTCTTGTCGGAGGAGCCAAATCGGGGAAAACCACCCTGTCGGAAGCCATGCTCTTCGAAGGCGGTCTCATCAACAGAAGAGGTTCCATAGATGACAACAACACGGTGTCGGACTACAGGCCTGTTGAAATTGAGCGTGGGAACTCGGTTTCCTCATCGGTGATGTTTGTGGAATATAATGGTAAGAAGATCAATATTATAGACACTCCCGGCTTTGATGATTTCGTGGGCGAAGTGATCTCAGCCCTGAAGGTGGCCGACACTGCCGTGATGGTTGTAAACGCCCAGAACGGCGTTGAGGTAGGCACCGAAATAGGATGGCGTAATACCAGCAAATACCATACGCCGGTTGTGTTTGCCATCAACCACCTGGAGCACGAGAACAGCAATTTCGATGAAACCATCAGGCAGATGAGGACACAGTTCGGAGGCAGCCTCTCCATCATACAGTACCCTTTGAACCCCGGCCATGGTTTCAATGCCGTGATAGATCTTCTCAAAATGAAGATGTACAAATACCCGGAGGGAGGCGGAAAGCCCGAAATTCTTGACATCCCTGACAGCGAGAAAGCCAAGGCCGAAGAGATGCAGGCCGCCATGATCGAAGACCTGGCCTCCAGCGATGAATCGCTTATGGAGAAATTCTTTGAGAACGGCACCCTAAGTGAAGAAGAGATGCAGCATGGCCTCAAAACCGGCCTTAAAAGCAGGGGATTATTCCCGGTGCTCTGCATTGCGGCCAAACATAACATGGGTGTGGGCAGGCTCCTTGAGTTCCTTTCCAACAACGCAGCCTCCCCGGATGAGATGCCCCACGAAAAGACCCCTGAAGGCAAAGAACTGTCATACAACCCGGCAGCCCCCGTTTGTGCTTTTGTTTTTAAAACCTCCATCGAAGCGCACTTTGGAGAAATATCCTTCTTCAAGGTGTTTAACGGTGAAATAGTTGAAAGTTCCGACCTGGTAAACGCTTCCACAGGCTCCAAGGAAAGGCTGGGGCAGTTGTTCGCCGTGTATGGCAAAAACCGTGAAAAGGTCGAAAAAGTGGTTGCCGGAGATATCGCCGCCACAGTGAAGCTGAAAAACACACCTACTAACACTACCCTCAACACCGCAAAAAATTCCGGCGATATCGTGGAACCCATCGTATTCCCCGAACCCAGGTACAGGGTGGCCGTAAAAGCCCAGAACCAGTCGGACGACGAGAAACTGAATGCTTTGCTTTACCAGATGCACAAAGTAGACCGCACCCTTTTTGTGGAGTATTCCAAAGAGCTCAAACAACTGATCGTCGGCGGGCAGGGCGAGCTTCATCTGAACATTGTGAAATGGCAGATCGAAAACCTCGAAAAGATACCCATGACTTTCCTTACCCCCAAAATCCCTTATCGCGAAACCATCACCAAAGCGGCAAAATCCGTTTACAGGCACAAGAAGCAATCGGGAGGCGCCGGGCAGTTCGGCGAGGTACACATGATGATTGAACCATACCGGGAAGGGATGTCATGGACCACTGAGTTTCCAGTGAGGGGATCCGATGAGATAAAACTTCCCTGGGGTGGTAAACTGATCATGAACAACAGCATTGTAGGCGGCGCCATCGATGCCCGTTTCATGCCCGCCATCCTGAAAGGGGTGATGGAGAAGATGGAAGAAGGACCGCTCACCGGCTCCTATGCGCGTGACATCGTTTTTTATGTGTACGACGGAAAAATGCACCCTGTTGACTCCAATGAAATATCCTTCAAGCTGGCAGGAAGAAATGCCTTCAAGGAGGCTTTTAAAAATGCCGGGCCACAGATTCTTGAACCCATCTATGAGGTGGAAGTACTCGTTCCTGAAGACAGGATGGGTGATGTGATGACCGACCTGCAGGGACGGCGTGCCATCATCCTGGGCATGGGTCGCGAGGGCAATTATCAGAAGATCTCCGCCAGGGCGCCCCTGGCTGAGATGAACAAGTACGCTACTGCCCTGAGTTCCATCACCAGCGGCCGCGCCATGTATTCCATGAAGTTCCTGGAATACGCCAACGTGCCGCCGGATGTTCAGCAACAACTGCTTAAGGCATACGAAGGTTCGCAGGAGGACGAAGAATAATACTTTTTCGGCCGTTTTTACCATTTAAAAGCGAATTCCGGAAATATTCATCACTCAATATCCATACCGAGGTCGAATGCCTCAAAGGTTGTTTGAGCGATGTCCCCTGAGTCATAATGCTTTTTGAATTCGCCGCGATTCTTTTTCATTTCTTCAGAACGGTCTTTAATTTCTATTACCTTCCCTCTTCTAAAGGTTATATCGAGTACAGTCTTGTAAGCAGTGGCTTTCTGGAAACCCATATGTACATAAAGTTCCCCTATGAGACCTTTGGCCAGCCTTAGCTTCCCGGAATAATTTACAACTTCGTTCAGACCGGAATATATTGCCTGGTGATCCTCAATTTCAGGATCAACCCCTCCAATAGCGCAATAATTGCCGTCCTTCTCCCGAAGTGTCAGCTTTCTCAGCAAAAGAGCGCTTTCAGTGATTTCGTAAGTGGCATAATAGCCCCTGTAACATGCTGTGTGGATCATTTCCGGCACCATACCGTACCTCCTGGGATGCACCAGTCCGCATCCTTCATAGCCGATCAAAGAAAATACTTCACCTTTGTGTAAAAAAGTGTCTGAATGTTGTCCTGTCATAATTATACCATTTTATTTTATAAGTATTTTGCAAAATGATTTCTTATACAGAGTTGTTCCGCACTGGGTGGCACTCCGTGATTTTCTTCTGAGTAAAAGTATATGAATTCAGAGAAAAAATACAATTTTACAGGCAATAAAGTAACGGAATGAACTTTTCCTGCACTTTTTAAGAAGGGAACTTGTAAACCCCATGATCAGCGGTGAGGCAAATACCACAAGCATCCGAGTGGATGGCCGGGCTCCTTATGTCTATCGTTTCATCTTTAAACAGACCTTCTCCCGGGGTTTTTGCCCAAGAAAAAAACAATTGTGTCTTCAGGATTACTGTGTCATTCTTTCACCACCTTCCAAACACACTTGTGGCCGGGCAAAATGATCTTGAGAATATACATCCCTTTTTGCCTGCCGGAAAGGTCGATGACGGCTGTGCCGGAGAGCGATTCCTGTTTCAGCAGAAGGTTGCCGCCCATATCGTACACTTCCGCCGACCATGCCGGGGCGGGTTCAGCGCCTGATACCACCACCTCCAGTTGCCCTTTGGTGGGGTTGGGAAAGACGGTGAT
>JAFGME010000098.1 GCA_016927695.1 Bacteroidales bacterium | reverse complement strand
TCTTTATCCTGCTTTAAAAGGGCAACAAACTTTTTATCAAAAGCATCTTTTTTATACTCCTTGTTGTTTCCGCCCTTTTCGTTGATTTTAGCTTCAATTTCATCGTAACTAAAACCTTCTTCAAGCAACTTGTTGATGTCTAAATCGTGCGCTATAAAAACTCTGTTTTCTTCAAACATTGCAAGCATATTATCAATTGCCTTCTGAAATCTTGATAATGATTGGGTAAAGGCATAAAAACTACTTTCAAGACGCTTAACCAACAGCGTTTTCATGATAGCGGATAACCTGCCTGAAATGGATTCCACTTTACCGTATATTTTCCGGTCTTCTTCCTTTACAAGAAATTCAATAGCCCGGTAACGGTAATAACCCAATCCATCAACTTCGTTACCATTCTCATCGAGGTTTGTAATAAGCGAAACAGTTTCGAAACATAATTGGCTAAGTTTTCCATCTAATTCATAATACAGTGCAATTGGATCGCCCACTTTGGGGAATTTAATTCCCTGAACTTCCAAATCCTCCAGATATTCCTTGTTGCTTTCAATATCAGTTCTTGTTCTGCGAATTACAAGCGGTTCAACCACATCATCACGTAATTTCTGGAACAGGGCTTTAAGTTTTTTGATATTCAGTTTTTTCTCGTAAGCCAGTTTTTTGTATTGCTCATTTGTTGGTTTGAAATATTCCTGCAGGTTTCTGATGTTTTCAAGCGTGCTGTTTCTTCTGTCCTGAAAAAGGTAAAGCTGATTTTCAATATCCTGTGGCCTGTTGTTTAAGGGAGTGGCTGAAATCAGAATTACTTTCTTTCTTGAATCACCATTTTCAGCTGCTCTTGAACGTGGCATTTTACAAATCTCCTGCAATGCCAAATACATTTCAGTATAGTCATTTCTGAATTTATGGGATTCATCAACTGCAACTAAATCAATTTCTTCCGGATTGGGATAAGAGTAAATATTTCGGTCAGGAATTTTGTGCAGGCTTCCAAGCGTAATGAAAGTAAAATGATTATCCAGTTCAAAATCCTTTTCTGTACGTCTCCAACTGTCCTCAATTGCCGGAGGTACTACCACCAAAACCTTAGTATGGGTGCCATTTTCATAAATGAACTTTTTAATAATCATACAGGCAATAATTGTTTTGCCCAAACCAACCACATCGGCCAAAACAAAACCATTATGTTTCATCATGATTGCATAACCCTGATTGGCGGCATCCGACTGGTACTTTAACCGAATGTATTTTGGTGGAAGGAGTAAATCAATATTGTAAGGGTCGTAATCAACACGTTTACCAAAATATTCAACAAGCATTTTGATATACAACTCAAATGGTGTAAAGTCATCACGTAAATAAGTCTGGTTCTTTATTCTTTCTGCTTCAGCCTGTAAAATCGGTACAGATTCAGCCCACAGCCTTTCAAATTCTTCGGTTGCAAATTTTACATCTTCATATTCCCGCAAACTGACGTTAAACTCATAGTTTGATTCAGGGTTTGCGCCAAGCCCTGCATCAGTAAGATTAGATGAACCGGTAATTACTTCACAAGGTGCATATTCATTGAAAGTCGCAGGTCTGAAAATATAAACTTTATCGTGGATTTTCTTTTTTGGATGAGCTCTGAGTTCAATTTTCCCAATAACCAAATCATCAATGAATTGAAGAATTCCTTTTTCTGTAGCTTCGTCATAACTGGCTTCCTGTATGTTTTTTATGATTTCTTCAAGGAAGTTGGCTTTTGTTTCGTCAGGATTTTCGAGATAGAGTTGTCCTTTGTCGTGATATTTTTTAATGAGTTGGTCAACATTTATACCTACAAGAATTCTGATTTTTGGAATTTTGTCAAAGATACAGAATATTTTGTTTCCGGTCTTATGTTCGAAGGAAAATTGGGCTCTTTGGCATCCCGAATGCTTTCGGGATTGGTTTCAGCGCGGGCTTGTGGGGCTTGACCATGCGCTCCCAAAAGCTTTCGGGATGGGCTGGCAGAAAAATTAAAAATGTCCGGTTGGGAAAATAATAAATACAGAAGGGTCGGCAATGGGTGTCGGCTTATTCTATGTACTGTCAATATTTCATTTATTTCTTTTCCTTTCACAATGGTTTCCTTTCAATTTTCTGCTTTCGGTTCTGTCTTTTTGCGCTGCTGGTAAGTACCGGCAATTTTTTTCATTTTAACGCACTTTAAACCAATTATGAAACCAAATAAAACGTTTACAACGCTTGCCAGCGGATATTTCCACCTGCCCTCAGTTTACAAAAAAATGCAATCAAAACAACAAACAGGGATTATATTGCAGGAAATTATTTGCAACCCATATCGATTATAAGACGGGTCGCCGGTGAGCCGATGGGGGGAAATAGGTGATTGCACCGCCGGTAAATATGCCAGGCGTTTTTCTGATAGACGCAGTTATGCAGCTATTTTTAGCACAGTATTTTTCGCAAATCCGATCAGTAGCGGCAGAAACCCGTGATTGACAAAAAAATTTCTGCAAAAGGGTTACAAGATTGATTTTTTTTGTAATTTGATACCGGAATTGTTGTCGGTCATACTTTGTTTGTTTTATAGCGCTGACCCAGGTGATGTTTTTCAGCCCTCAAAGCATTGTCTGTGATACATCTGCGCAATGTTTTAATAGGGTTTATTAATCACATTATTGCGGATTTATGGTATTAGAATAAAAAAGATACTGTAAGGGCGATGCAGGCACATGAAATTATTATTAACCTCTTATACAAAAAATTATGAGTCAGATGTATTCAGTTTTCAGAAAAGGTCTTTCCCTGGACCTCAGTCCCGGGATTATCTTAGGTGCCTTCTTAGCACTTATATCCGCAGCCGGCTTTTCACAAGTCCCGCAGGCCTTCAAATACCAGGCAGTAGCCAGGGATAATACAGGGGCAATCATTGCCAACCAGAGCGTCTCCTTCCGGATGTCGGTTATCCAGGGAACGCTTCCCGGAACGGTTGTGTATTCAGAAACCCACAATGCCACCACCAACGGGTTTGGCCTGGCTACCCTTGAGATAGGGAAAGGAATTCCGGTAAGCGGCGTTTTCAGCGCCATTGACTGGAGTATAAACCCTAAATATCTAAAGACCGAACTCGATCCGGCAGGCGGTTCATCCTATGTCAATATGGGTACATCGGAGCTCTTGAGCGTGCCCTATGCCATGCAGGCCGGGAGCGCACCCGACGAGGACTGGGTTGTTTCGGGGGCTAACCTCTATCCTGCTGTGAACGGCAATGTGGGTCTCGGAGTGGCCTCACCTACCCAAAAATTGCATGTCAACGGCAACATGCGACTTAGTGGCGCATTGTATGATCTCAATAATCAGGCAGGAACCAGCGGGCAGGTGCTGTCGTCCACTGCTGGGGGTACCGACTGGATTAATCTGCCCTCAGGGCTGACAGGTGCAGGATTGGGACCTAAAGTAGCCATCTGGAAAAGTAACAGCACTCTCGGATATGCCAACAGCTTCCATTTTGACACCATCAACAACAGGCTGGGACTGGGAACAACAAGTCCGGCAGCAGGTTTTCACCTTTTTAATGGCGCTGGGGGAGGCGGGGGTTCTTATAACCCGGGATTACTGGATGCCATTATTGAAGACAACGATTATGCATATCTGGAGTTAAATGGCAGTAGCTATGCCGGTATTACCTTCAACGATGACAACGAATCCGTCAGGGCGGGTCTGCTGTTTAGTTACAGTAATGATGCCATGACGTTCAGAACCGGTGGATTTGACAACCGTATGGTTATTTCCGAACAGGGAAATGTTGGAATTGGAACAAACGTTCCTTCTACCTTGTTGCATGTTTATGGCGGACCGGGAGCAGGAGGTGGAATTTATTCAGGTCTGTCGGATTTGATTGTAGAGGATAATGATTATGCCTATCTCGAACTGAACGGAGGTAGTTACGCAGGCGTCGCCTTTAACGATGATAACACCGCCATAAGGTCGGGTATGTTTTTCAGGTACTCCGACGACGCGTTGACATTTATTACCGCCGGTGTGGACGACCGTCTTGTCATTACCGAAACCGGCAACATAGGGATCAATCAAAGCATTCCGACGCAGAAACTGCATATCACCGGCAACATGCGGCTTACCGGCTCCCTGTATGATGTTAATAATACCGCCGGCACGGGTGGTCAGATACTATCCGCCACCGGAGCGGGAATTGATTGGATTGACAATCCCTCGCCGGCCGGCACGGGCGCTGCAAACAAAGTAGCAATATGGACGGGGCCGGGTGTACTCGGCTATAATAGTAATTTACACTGGAACAATGATAATGGCTACCTTGGAATAGGCACTAACAATCCTGTTTATAAGTTGCATATATTGGAAACTTCTCTGTCAAGAGGCCTGTATGTGTCAAATGAAACCAATGCGAATGGAAATGTCGGGGTTTTTGGTTTTCATAACGCAGGGAATAACGCAACTAATTTAGTCGCCGGCGTTTATGGGCAGGCATATGGTTATTACCAGCCAAATTCGTTTGGAGTAGCCGGGCATAATTATTATGATGGAACCGGAGTCGGCGCCTGGAGCTATAATGGTGACCTGATCCGGGCCTATGACGGCGACTGGCCGGGAGGGGCACTAAGGTTTTATATTACCAACAGCGGCAATGCTTACATCGATGGCTCCTGGCTTACCTTCAAGGGTGTCCCCTCAAAAGGAACCAATCAACATGTCGCTATGGCGGCTACCCAAAGCCCGGAGGCGCTCCTGGAAGATTGCGGTTCTGCAGAACTGGTGAATGGAACTGCGGTCGTGATGATCGACGAAACTTTTACCGAAATAGCCAACACGGTAAGTAATTATCAGGTATTCCTGACTCCGGTATCGGAAGATATTGTCGTGATGGTTATCAGCAATAAGACGCCCCATTCTTTTGCCGTTAAAGGTGTTACCATGGACGGGAAACCCGCAACATGCAGTTTCGATTACCGCATCGTAGCCCGCGATAACGAAAGCAAAGGCGGCAGGTTTGAAAAGGTAAACATTCCGGAATCCATAGAAGTGTTCAGGGAGGAATGACCTTGCCGGTAAATTATACCTGAAATTTTCAATATAAACCGGAGTTTATTCTCATAAACTACCCTGAACAAGGGAAGTATACACTAATTCCCATACAACCCCTCTATGGAAATGGAGAAGCTGCCTCTGTCGGGGCAGCTTCTTTTTTTGCACTTTGCAGGATTTCAGAACCATTTTCCCAACCACTCAATCATTTTCCCCTGCCATTTACCCTTCCGGTTATGCCTTTACATCAATCAGTGTTGCAATGGCTTTCGCCGGAACCTACTTTTGGTTTAAAAAGCAACAAATGAGTCATAAAATTCTTACAGACATTGAAAAGGCAACAACAGTAAATACATTTTAAATAGACATTGTAAACAAAAAAACAGATTTATGAAAACAACAATTTACAAACGAATGATGGGTTGCTTACTGGCAGCCATTCTTTTTCTGGCCGTGTGGTCATTTGAAGTAGTGAAGGCTCAAGGCCTTGTCGAAATTGATTTTGGAGATGCACCGGAAGAGGCGATTGCCTATCCCTCAAAAGGGGTTCAAGGCATGTTTCCAACCTGTATTAATTCCGGACTTCCCGGATCATTTATCAGGCATGGCTTTATTCAGGATGTTGGCGGAGGTTATTTTGGTTTTTACAAAGATACAGAATTTGACGGAAACGCAAATGGCTGCCCCGATTTCCCGCCATATGACAACGATGAATGTTTCGGAGACGATGCAGGTCTTATTACTCCGGGCGCATACACCATTATTGAAAACTATCTTACAGGGGGACTTGCGGTTACCACCTGTCCGGCTTCACCCGGGGGAAGCATTGGCGTTGCTTGCGAAACAGCCTATTGGGGCAGCAACATTGATATTTTCCTGAATTCCTTTACTACTGAACCGGGAAACAACTGGCCGAATACAGGATATGTGAATGTATTGATCGACTGGGATCAGAGCGGAGCCTGGGGTGGTTCCTCCACCTCCTGCAACGGGAATAGCGTTCCTGAACACGTTCTGGTCAATTTTCCGGTATATAATTTCTTTCAGGGATCCCTTTCCATCCTCAGCCCTCCATCGTTTACTATCGGACCCAACACCGGTTTTGTGTGGGCCCGGTTTTCTTTTACCGAAGTACCGGTTCCTCTTCCCTGGACCGGGGCAGGGGAGTTTGATTTAGGCGAAACCGAAGACTATCTTTTATTTGTCGGCGGCACCGATCTGGGCGATGCACCTGCGCCATATCCTACTACACTGGCCAACAATGGGGCAATGCATCATATTTCCACACTCTATCTCGGTCTTGATTGGCCGGACCACGAACCAGACGGACAACCTGACCCGCTGGCGTTGGGGGATGATCTGAACGGTATTGATGACGAAGAGGATGTAATTTTTGTCGATCCTTTTGTACCGGGAAGCACAACACAGGTTCATATCCATGTGGGCGGCGATTTTACGGGAAATCCTGTCATGGGATTTGTAAACGCCTGGATTGACTGGAACAAGAACGGATCATGGGCAGATATGGAGGAGCATGTGATCATCGATTTTACTGTTAATGATGGGTCAAATATTGTCCTGGTTAACGTTCCACCCTATGCCACACCCGGTAACACCTTTGCCAGGTTCCGACTCACCTCAGTACCCGGCCTGTCCTATACCGGGGTAGCGCCGGACGGTGAAGTGGAGGATTATCTGATAGTGATCGATGGTCCGGATGTTTTTGATTTCGGCGATGCCCCTGAAGGCGCCCCTGCCTATGCCGGATTAGGTGTAGTTGGCCAGTTTCCAACATGTATTGGTGTTGGACCTTCCGGTTATGTTCAGCACAGCCCCGGCGGAGCCTTCTTCGGGCTAATGGCTGATCAGGAACCTGATGGAAACGCAGGACTCTGCCCCTCTTTTACTCCGGGTTTATACAACCAGGATGAATGTTATGGCGACGGTGATGCAGGTCTCATGGTTCCGGCCTCCTACACCATCATTGGCCCTCCGGGCGCTGAAACAGTGGTTCTGTGCCCCGGATCGCCGCCAATGCCTTTGGGTATGGTGTGCTCTCCTGCCCTTTGGGGACCGAATATTGATATCCATCTTCAAAATATCAGCATCAACCAGGCTATATGCTATGTAAACGTGTTGATCGACTGGAACCAGGACGGTGTTTGGGGTGGAACTTATTCCTGCGGGCCGGGTATGCCAATTGCTCCCGAGCATGCCCTTGTTAACTTCCCTGTACCCAATGGTTTCATTGGGCCTCTCTCTGCCCTGATGCCCCCTCCCATAATGGTTGGACCGAATGCAGGATATGTCTGGGCCAGATTTGCCATCAGCGAGCAACAGGTACCCCAAAACTGGGATGGTTCAGGTATATTTGACAATGGCGAAACCGAGGATTATCTGTTCATGACAGAAGGTTATCTTTTTGACTGGGGTGATGCGCCCGATCAGCCATATCCCACCCTTGCCACCAACAACGGCGCCCACCATTTTATCGATGGAATAAGCTTCCTGGGCCTACAGGCAGACGGTGAATCCGACGGGCAGTCCTGTCCCAATGCTCTCGGTGACGATAGCGATGGTAACGATGATGAAGACGGTGTTACCTTTAACTCAGGATTGTTGATCGGTCAGCCGGCTACGGTTACTGTGGTAGCATCTGTTCCCGGATACCTGAATGCCTGGATCGATTTCAACAGGAACGGATTCTGGGGCGATCCCATTGAGCATGTTTTTTTTGATATGCCCCTTGTGGCAGGTCCCAATGTACTGAATTTTATAGTGCCTCCCGTCTCCCTTCCCGGCCAGTCGTTTGCCCGCTTCAGGTTTGCATCGTCCCAGGGCCTGACCTTTACAGGATATGCCAGTGACGGCGAGGTGGAAGATTATGAAGTATTTATTTCTGATGAAACACCGGTTGAACTCGACTTCGGCGATACACCCGATCCATACTATCCAACTCTCCTCATGAACGATGGCGCACGCCATATCATTGATTACAACGTCTATCTTGGCAACAGCATTGATCCCGATCCGGACGGGCAGCCCGATCCCAATGCGCTGGGTGATGATAACGACGGCAACAATGACGAAGACGGGGTATTGTTACCATCCACCCTGATTCCAGGTCAGCCTGTCACTATCATAGTCACAGCCTCTACCCCGGGTTTCTTCAACGGATGGATCGACTTTGATGCAAACGGAAGCTGGGCCGAACCCAATGAGCATATTTTTTCTGACTGCACATTGATGCCCGGTGGCAATATTTTAAACTTTGTTGTGCCTCAACCGGCTGTGCCGGGCTTCTCCTTTGCCCGATTCCGTTTCAGCACTTACCAGGGATTAAGCTACACCGGTCAGGCTCCCGATGGTGAAGTGGAAGACTACCTCGTGATCATTGAAGAACCTGTCATTGTGCTTGATCTTAAACTCTTCCTCGAAGGGCCTTTCAACGGAACAGACATGAATACCGATCTGAATCTCGGTAACGTGATTCCGCTCTCTCAACCTTACGGTTCTGATCCTTTAGCTACCTGGTATTACACCGGAACCGAGCAGGTTGCAGCCATTCCCAATGCCGATGTGGTCGACTGGATACTGGTTGAACTCAGGGACGCCACCACAGCGGGAGGGGCAGACAAATCAACCATGATTGCACAGCAGGCCTGCTTCCTCACAAAGAGCGGCAATGTAGTGGCATTGGACGGAATCAACTTTCCCATATTCCCTGTCACCGTTACCCACAACCTTTATGCTGTAATTTACCATAGAAACCACCTTGGTATTATGTCGGCCTATCCGATTATTCCCACGGGTAATCTCTACACTTATGATTATTCAATTGATGCTGGCCAGGTGTATGGAAACGTGAACGGTCATAAACACCTTGGAGGCGGAATCTGGGGTTTGGTTGGCGGAGACGGCAAATCCGACGGCCAGATTAACAACGGGGATAAAAATGATATATGGAGGGTCCAGGCAGGCTCTTCGGGATACAAAGAAGGGGACTTTAGTATGGACGTCCAGGTAAACAACGGGGATAAAAACGACAACTGGGTGCCCAACGTTGGAAAAGGGAGTCTGATCCCGTAAAAACCTGTATGATGAAATGGAGAAGCTGCCCCGGTTGAGGCAGCTTCTTTTTTTGGAAATTAAATTATTGATTAATCCTTGTGGGCTGAAATATGTTTCCTATTTTTGTGAATCCGTTAACAATGGGTTGAAATACAAAAAAAATGCCAATAAAGAAGTTAAACAGTATTTTCCGTCCAAACCGGATTGCCCTCATCGGAGTGCCAACCAACCCCAACAGCGTAGGGGGAATAACCCTTAAAAATCTTGTCGGGGGAGGGTTCAGGGGAGTGGTGTACCCTGTAAATCCCAAGCATGAAGCGGTACTGGGAATACCCTGTTTTCCCAGTGTGAAAAGCCTGCCCAAGACACCCGACCTGGCAGTGATCATGACCGCTGCGAAGCTGGTGCCCCAGCTTGTCAGGGAATGCGGAGAAGCAGGCATCAACGGCATCATCATCATGTCGGCGGGTTTCAAGGAGGCCGGCCCTGAGGGATGGAAGCTGGAGGAGCAGGTAAAAGCAGAGGTGGCCAGGTTTGAAGACATGAGGGTGATAGGTCCGAATTGCCTGGGGCTTATTGTTCCGGGGCTCCAGATGAACATAAGCTTTGCCGCAGGGATGCCCAAGAACGGTCATGTGGCTTTCATCTCGCAATCAGGGGCTTTGGGTACTTCCGTTTTAGACTGGGCTTCAGAAGAGAACCTGGGTTTTTCCTATTTTGTTTCGATAGGCAACATCATGAATGTAACCTTCGGTGATCTTATCGATTACTTCGGGCAGGATCCCAACACAAGATCGATCGTCCTCTACGTCGAATCGATTGCCAATGCACGCAGGTTTATGTCGGCGGCCCGCGCCTTTGCCCGGAAAAAGCCCATTATCGTATATAAGGCCGGGCGTTATCCCGAATCGGCCAGGGCTGCCGCTTCGCACACCGGAGCTCTCGCCTCCGAAGATGCCATATATGATGCCCTGTTCAGAAGAGCTGGCGTTGCAAGGGTTTTTGAAATAGGAAATATTTTTGAATTCACTGACCTGATCGGAAGAAGAAGGATTCCCAAAGGGTCTAAACTGGCCATTGTCACCAATGCCGGGGGTCCCGGCGTTATGGCTACCGATGCGCTCATTTCAATGGATGGAAGACTGGTTGAGCTTTCGCCGGAAACCATCTCACGGCTGAATGATCTGCTGCCTTCTTATTGGTCGAGGGGCAACCCGGTGGACGTTTTAGGGGATTCCACTCCCGAACGTTTCTCGAAAGCCCTTGAGATTGTGCTGGACGACAAGGAAGTGGATGCAGTCCTCGTGATCCTGACGCCCCAGGCAATGACGGCCCCCACTGAAACAGCCCTGAGCATTGTCAGGATTGCTGAAAATACCACCAAACCGATCATGGCCGCCTGGCTGGGCGGCACCAGCATGCGTGAAGGGATCACCATCTTCAATAATTCGGGAATCGCCGTTTACGATACGCCGGAGCAGGCCATCAGGGCATTTATGACCCTGGTGCATTATTCCCGCAACCTCGATTCCCTGTTTGAAACTCCAAAGGAAGTTCCTCTCACTTTTACCTATGACCACGACAAATTGCGTGAAATATTTGTCAAGGAGGTGTTTCCGAAAGCCCTCCTGCTCTCGGAGAGTGATTCTAAATCCCTTATTGCCTCTTATGGTATTCCGGTAACAGAATCCATTTTGGCGGAGGATGAAGACCAGGCTGTTGCCGCTGCCGAAAAATGTGGCTTTCCTGTGGTGATGAAAATCGTATCACCCGATGTTCTTCATAAGTCGGATGTCGGTGGCGTGATGCTGAACGTCCGCCATGCTGAAATGGTAAGAGTGAACTTCAGGGATATGATAGAAAATGTTTCCCGTCTGGTCCCGGAAGCAAAGATCCTTGGTGTCAGCATTCAACCCATGGTGGATACCCGTGATGGCGTTGAGCTTATTTTGGGCATCAAAAAAGACCCGATGTTTGGTACGGTAATGCTGGCAGGTATGGGAGGCACCACCGCTGAACTTTTTGGCGACAAAAGGCTGGAGTTTCCCCCTTTGAATGAAAGACTTGCCATCCAGATGTTGCAGTCGTTGAAAATTTACCCGTTGCTCACCGGCTACCGGGGAAGCAAACCCAAAAACGTCCAGAAACTTGTGGAAGTGATGATCAGGTTGTCGTATCTGGCTGCCGATTATCCGGAGATAAAGGAAATGGACATCAACCCTCTTATTGTTACGCCGGAAGATGTTACCGCTCTTGATGCAAGGGTGGTGATTGATGAAACCTACACCGCAACCCCCGGGGATCCCTATTCGCACCTGCTGTTGAGGCCATATCCGGAGAGCCTCATCAAGCCGATAAAGCTTGCCGATGGATCAGATGTTTTACTAAGGCCCATAAAACCTGAAGATGAGCCAATGTGGCTCGAAATGCTGGGAAGCTGCTCAAGGGAATCCATCTATTCGAGATTCAGGTATAATTTTCATTATGATTCGCATGAAGTAGCCACACAGTTTTGTTTTATCGATTACAGCCGTGAAATTGCCATTGTGGCCGAAATTGAAGAAGAAGGCAAAAGAAAACTCATTGGCGTAGGCAGGCTCATTGCCGATCCCGATCTTGAAACTGTCGAATATGCCGTGCTCATCACCGACAAATGGCAACATAAAGACCTGGGCAAAATGCTGACAGAGTATTGCCTTGAAATAGCCAAACAGCACAATATGAAACGGATGGTGGCAGAAACTACCACAGATAATAAACCTATGGTTGCAGTTTTTAAGAAGTTTGGGTTTAAGGTCGTGTTTAACGGCGATTCTACTGTTTCGGTATCCAAGGACCTGGTGTAATGTTCACCGCCGCCCGCCTTAATGTGCGTCAATGACAGCGCAAAGGTGGCTGAATATCTCATCAATGGAGCCTATTCCTTCCACATCCGTGAGGATGCCTTTTGCTTTGTAAAAATCAATAAGGGGTTGCGTCTGTGCGTTGTAAACACTGATACGGTTTTCAATCACTTCCCTGGTGTCGTCTTTTCTTCCCTCAATCTCCGCTCTTTTTAATAACCTTTGGAGTATCTCATTGTCATTGACGGTGAGCGAAAGCACAACCGTGAGTTTTTCCCCCATCTTTGCCATCAGCTTGTCAAGATCTTCTGCCTGCCTGATGGTACGCGGAAAACCATCGAACACAAAACCCTGTGCATCCGGGTATTTTTTTATTTCATTTTCAAGGATTTGAATGAGGAGGTCGTCCGAAACCAGTTCCCCTTTTTCGATGATGCTTTGAACCTTCAGGCCAAGTTCAGACTTAGCCCTTATTTCCCTTCTGAACACATCTCCCGTTGAAATATGAACCAGTTTATACTTTTCAGCGATCTTTACCGATTGTGTGCCTTTGCCTGAGCCCGGAGGGCCGAATAAAACCAGATTAACCATACATTAAGATTTTAAGTTGTTCATTTACCAATCGGCAAATATAATAATTGAATAACAAACGGTAACTTTGCATGCAGGCTTATGCAAAAAAAATAAAATTGGATTCCGTTCCCGAAAAAATATTCAGTTACAGTGATTCATCCGGTTCACCAGGGATCTTTGACACCCTTTTCAGGGAGGATACCTGCAGTGGTGATATCATACCCTCAGAAGATCCGGTCATTGTGAAAACTTTTATCAGGCATTCGGGTGAAAGCAGTCAGGAAATCCTTCCGGTCCCTTACGATGGCTATGGAAAGGACTGGCTTACGATAATCATTTTAGTGTCTTCGATACTGATTATATGGATGAATTACAATAGCAGGAGGCGGCTGAAGCAGTTGCTGGGCGCATTCTTTTCCGGAAGGGCCTTCAGCCAGTTTATGAGGGAAGGAGATATACGCAGGGAGCAGATTGTGTTTCCTCTGATCGTGATATACCTGTTTACGGTTTCAGGGCTTATCCATGAATTTTTATCCAAAGTCGATGGATACGGCACCTTTTCCGGATTTGTACCTTTCCTGTGGATTTTGTTATCCGTAGCGGCCGGATGGTTTGTCAAAACCATGGCCATTGCCATCAGTGGCGTGGTGTTCAAAGAAAAGGAGACAGCCCAGGTTTATAATTCATACAATATGGTTGTCATTTTTGTTTTGGGGATAATAACCCTTCCGGCGCTCATTGTGATCTCTTATACCCCCTTCGGGTTTATTGACTGGGTGGTGTTTGTGCTGATAACAACAGTGTTGATTTACAGGATCATAAGGCAATTCATGTTTATTTTGTCAGTAAGAAAATTTTCTCTGTTTCATATATTTTTATATCTTTGCACCCTCGAAATTTTACCGCTTTTATTGTTGATAAAGGGGGTAATGGTTTTTAATAATTAGTTGTTTTTGTGTGCCAACTGGTAAAACAAAAAAGGGAGGGTCAGGAATTGAAAATTAAAAATATACTTGTTTCACAACCCGAGCCGGCAGAACTTGAGAAATCACCTTATGGAGAGCTTGTCAGGAAATTCAAACTGAATATAGAATTTAAAAAATTCATTAAAATTGAAGGGGTTACAGCAAGCGAGTTCAGGAAAGACAAGGTTTACATCCAGGACCATACTGCCATTATTTTCACTTCCAGGAATGCTGTGGATCATTTTTTCAGGATAGCCAGGGATATGAGGGTGGAAATCTCGGATACCATGAAGTATTTTTGCATATCTGAAGCCACCGCCTTTTATCTGCAGAAATACGTTCAATTCAGAAAGAGAAAAATTTTCCACGGGAAGCAGGATTTTCAGGATTTGTTGGAAATTATTGTAAAACATAATGATGAAAAATACCTTCTCCCATGCTCCGACATCCACAAACTAAGTCTTCCAAAAATGCTGGATGCAAAAAAGATAAACTATTCCAAGGCAGTGATTTACAAAACCGTGGCAAGCGACCTTTCAGATGTGGACATCAGCAGGTATGATCTGATTGTCTTTTTCAGCCCGGCAGGGGTAAAGTCATTGTTCAGGAATTTCCCGGAGTTTGAGCAAAATTCAACCCTGATAGGCGCTTTTGGGCCCACTACGGCCAAAGCGGTTAAGGAATCCGGATTAAAACTGAATATTGCCGCCCCTACGAAAACTGCCTTATCCATGACGATGGCCATTGATGAGTATATGATCAGGGAAGCGAAGAAGTAATTTCACCCGAGCCTAATTTCCATGGAGTTTGTCAGAAAAATTCAATAAAAATGAACGCCTTTCAGGTGTGAGGCTGATCCATGAGCTATTCACCAAAGGGCACAGTTTCATCGAATACCCCTTCAGGGTGGTCTGGATCGAAGGGCAGGCGGGCAATCCTGTTCAACCCCGTATATTGATCTCCGTTTCAAAAAGATATCACAAAAAAGCGGTGACGAGAAACCTGCTGAAAAGAAGAATCAGGGAAGCTTACCGGAAGAACAAGGAATCTTTTTGTGAACGATTGAAAGTTACTTCCGGAAACCTGAATTTCGGACTGCTGTATATCAGCCATGAAATAATGGATTATCGAAGGATTGAACAAAAAATAATATTAGTTTTGCAACGTTTGATAGCAAAAGGTGAGTAAAGTTTTTTCAGTCATTTTTGTTGCGTTGATCAGGTTTTATCAATATGCAGTTTCACCCTACCTGATGCCTTCATGCAGGTTCGTACCCTCATGTTCGGCATACGGTATTGAAGCCATCAGGAAACACGGGCCCTGGAAAGGAGGCCGGCTCACTTTAAAAAGGATCGTCAGATGTCACCCCTGGGGAGGCAGCGGCTACGATCCGGTGCCTTGAACCGTAAATATCAGTTTATGAAAAAGTCAATATTTTTTCTTTCGATGGTGTTGGTATTTCATTGTGCAGCAACCATCGCACAAAATTCAAATAATTTTGAAATTGCTAAAAATCTGGAGATTTACACTACTCTTTACAAGGAGCTCAACACCAACTATGTAGATGATATAAAGCCCGGAGAACTGATGGAGGCAGGCATTGATGCCATGCTCAAAACCCTTGACCCGTACACTGTTTTTATTCCCGAAGCTGAAGTGGAGGACTTCAGATTCATGACTACAGGGCAATACGGAGGAATAGGCGCCCTCATCCATAAACAGGGTGATTACGTTGTTATCGCTGAGCCTTACGAAGGCAACCCTGCTCAAAAATCGGGCCTGCTGGCAGGCGACAGGATCACAAAAGTGGACGGAAAGGATGTTACCGGCTATTCTACCACTGACGTAAGCGCTATCCTGAAGGGCCAGCCCGGAACCTCTGTCATTGTTACTGTCGAAAGAGAGAGCGAAAGCATTGAGAAAACAATCATCAGGGAAAATGTGAAAATCGACAACATCCCTTATTATGCCATGTTAGATGAAGGAACGGGTTACATTAAACTTTCGGGTTTTACCCAGGATGCCGGTCAGGATGTGAAAAAGGCTTTTACCGGACTCAAAGAAAACAATGCCATGACAGGCCTGATCCTTGACCTGAGAGGGAATGGCGGCGGATTGCTCAATGAGGCCGTCAGCATAACCAATCTGTTTGTTGATAAAGGCCGGCTTGTTGTCAGCACAAAAGGCAAACTGGCGAACAAAAACAAATCCTACAAAACCACCCTGCCGGCCCTGGATCAGGAAATCCCTTTGGTGATACTGGTGGATACTTCGAGCGCTTCTGCCTCCGAAATTGTGGCCGGTGCAGTACAGGACCTTGACCGGGGTATCATCATCGGGCAGAATACCTATGGAAAAGGACTCGTGCAAAATGTGATCCCCCTGAGTTACAATACCCAGATGAAGGTTACCGTGGCCAAATACTATATCCCAAGCGGAAGATGCATTCAAGCCATCGATTATACCCATAAAGACGAAAACGGAAAGACTGAAAAAACACCGGACTCTTTGTTCACTGCCTTCAAAACACTGAACGGGAGAACAGTGTACGACGGGGGAGGCATTGAGCCCGATATTGAAATTGACGCCGAAAGCCTGAGCGAGATAAGCTATGCACTGTTGACGGAATTTGTTATTTTTGATTATGCCACACGCTTTGCAAAAGAACATCCGGCCATTGATCCACCCGGAGAATTTCATATTTCTGATGATATTTTTGCCGATTTCCTGGCGTATGCGTCAGAAAGGGATTACGATTATGTGCCGGTGAGTGAATTGGCCCTCAGGGAAATGAAAGCCGCTGCCGAGGAGGAAGGCTATTATGCCAGCCTCGAATCTGAATTCAAAGCGCTGGAGCAAAGCATTGCAGCCCTGAAGTTAAAAGACATTGAAAAACATAATATCGAAATCAGGAAATTATTGAAACTGGAAATCATTTCACGGTATTACTTCCAAAAGGGTAAGATAATCTCTTCTTTGAGTGATGATCCGGTGATAATTAAAGCCAGGGAAGTTTTGGATGACCAAATGGCCTATCTGGCCATCATTGGCGGGTCAACAGGGCCGGACGATCCTGAAAAAACCGACAAACAACCTTAATCCGCAAGCTTGAACACCATCAGAGTATTCAACCTTACCCTTTCTGAAATCAATGCCCGGATCTATTTCGCGGGCCTTGCCCTGATGGTCATTAGCCTGCCTTTGTCAAGGTTTGGTATGAGCGTAGCCCAGTTCATTATTCTGGGAAGCTGGCTCCTTGAGGGGGGCTTCAAAAAAAAATGGCAATCTTTGACCTCTTCCCTTCCGGCCCTGGTGCTGGTGTTTTTTTTTCTCATCCATGTAGCAGGTCTTATCCATACATCGGATTTCGATTACGGGTTTAAGGACATACGGACTAAGTTGCCATTGCTGTTGCTGCCTGTTGTTTTTGTGAGCGCCGAAAGGCTGAGTGAGAAAAAGACAATATGGCTTTGGTGGCTTTATCTCGGTGCTGTACTGACAGGCACTATGGTTACGGCAGGAATGATCCTTGTGAAGGATATCATCGACCCCCGTGAAGCATTTCCGTTCATATCCCACATCAGGTACAGCCTTCATGTGTGCTTTGCATTTTTTGTAGCTGCCTGGCTAATGAAGCGGAAAGTGCAACTGTTCTCTTTTTCAGGGATTGTACCTGCCCTTCTGATGGCCTGGTTTACCGCCTTTCTTATCATCACCTCCTCGCTCACCGGTTTTACCATCATGGTGACACTCCTTTTTCTTATTGCCGTAATCAGGACGATGAAAACAGGAGAAATTTTCAGCCGTATTGCGCTCCTTCTGGCTTTGACTGTGGCTCTCGTATTTTCCGGATTCTATTTACATGACATGGTGAAAGCATACAGAACGCCTTACCTGAACAAACAGACAATCCCTGATGCATACACTGCAAATGGTAACCCGTACAGTCACGATACCCTTGGCCATCCGGTGGAAAACGGAAGTTACACCGGGATGTATGTGTGTGAAACAGAGCTCAGGGAAGCCTGGAACAAAAGAAGCAACCTGGATTATGATGGCGGGGACAAAAAGGGTCAGAAACTGAGCAATACACTGATCAGATATCTCAATTCGAAAAATCTGCGCAAGGATACTGAAGGCATTTCCAGGCTTGACAGTTCTGATATCCAGGCCATTGAAGAGGGGACAGCCAATGCCGTTTACCTTAAAAAATTCAGTTTCAAATCCAGGCTTTATCAGGCTTTATATGAATATGACGCATACCGCAGAGGGGAGAATCCCGGCGGACACACAGTGATGCAAAGGGTTGAGTTCTGGAAGACCGCTTCAATGATTATTGAAAGGAACTTCTGGTGGGGTGTAGGCACCGGGGATGTTCAGCAGGCTTTCGATGAACAGTATGAAACCATGAACACAAGGCTCGAAAAGCAATTCCGTTGGAGGGCGCACAACCAGTATCTGGCGGTTTTTGTGGCCTTTGGAATTTCCGGATTGATATATTTCCTGTTTTCACTCCTTTTTCCCGGCATAGCGCTTAAAAAAAGCCGGACTTTTTTGTATCCCGTTTTCCTTGCCATCATGATGTTATCGATGCTTACCGAAGACACTCTTGAAACCCAGGCGGGAGCAAGTTTGTTTGCCTTTTTCAATGCATGGCTTCTTTTCGGGCAGGATATGGGAGAAAAAACAGAGGCCGGTTAAATTTATGTTTACTATCTTCGTCAAAATTTGCCTGGCATGATTATTAATGAAAAAAAGATCACCATTTTTGAGATTCAGGATGAGCATGAACTGGAACCGGGCGACCTTGGGCTTCTTGAAAAAGCCAGGGAGGCTGTCGGTAATGCCTATGCGCCCTATTCCGGCTATCATGTAGGGGCTGCGGTAAGGCTCGCCAACGGTGTGACTGTTCAGGGCAACAACCAGGAAAATGTTGCCTATCCTGATGGCATGTGCGCCGAACGTGTTGCGCTGTTCTATGCCTCCTCGCAATATCCCGATATTCCTGTGCAAGCCGTGGCCATCACGGCCAGGGCAGCCGATTTTCTGATCGATTCGCCTGTAACACCATGCGGTTCATGCAGGCAGGTGATGGCGGAATGGGAAAACAGGTATAACCAGGGGATTCGCCTTATCCTGCAGGGTGAAGCAGGTATTATTTACCTGGTTGACGGAGTAGATAATCTTTTGCCGCTGATGTTCAGGGCGGAAAATTTAAAGAAAAAATCAAGATAGCAGATAAAATTTATGGAACTTGTATCCACGAAAATTTGTAAAACCAGCGATATCGGTGTAAACAACAACCTTTTCGGAGGAGCGCTCTTATCATGGATGGATGAGGCCGGCGGATCGTTTGCCTGTACCCGATGCTGCACCCCCAATATGATCACACTGAAAATAGATGAGGTATTGTTTAAAAAGCCGGTAAAAGTCAAAGAACATATTAAAATTTATGCCAAGGTTCTGGGTGTAGGTAAAAGTTCCATCAAAATTCTGGTGGAAGCCAGACGGGTGGATTTTGAAAACAAAGACGAAGCGCTGGTGTGTTCAACGCAAATGCTGTTCGTCAGGATCAATGAGAGCGGAGAGGCAATACCCATTAAAGAAAGTGTGAGACTGCACATTGTTAAATCATTATGATATGAAGAAATTTCTGATTTTTTGCATGGTTCCTGCAGCATTGCTTTTGCTGTCGATGAAAGGCGACAAACCCGCCTATAAATTGTTCAACTCGAAAGGCCGGGAAGCCGGTTATAAAGAGATGCTCAAAGATGCACTTGCGGCCGATATTGTTTTTTTTGGTGAGCTGCACAATAACTCCCTTTGCCATTGGATGCAACTTGAACTGACCGGGGACATTTACAATGAAAAAAAAGAGAAGCTGGTTCTTGGCGCAGAAATGTTTGAAACCGACAATCAGCTTTTGCTGAATGAATATCTTTCAGGAAAAATAGCAGAAAGGAATTTTGAAGCGGAAGCGAAACTCTGGAATAATTATAAAACAGATTATAAGCCTCTTGTGGTTTTTGCCAAAGAACATAAACTGGCTTTCATTGCTACCAATATTCCCAGGCGATACGCAGCCATTGTCAATAAAAAGGGCTTTGAAGGATTGGACGGATTGGAGCCTGAAGCTATGGAGTATATGGCTCCTCTTCCTGTTGATTTCGATCCTGAAGTGGAGTGTTATAAGTCCATGATGGCGATGATGAGAGGGCCGGGTATGCATGACACCATGAATATTGCAAGAGCGCAGGCCATCAAGGATGCGACTATGGCCGTTTCCATCCATAAAAACCGGGATAATGGGCAAACCTTTCTGCATTATAATGGCAGCTACCACTCAGATAATCATGAAGGTATCGTATGGTGGCTGAAAAAGGAAAACCCCGGTCTGAATATACTGACCATCACTACTGTGGAGCAGGATACAATCACTTCGCTAAAAGAGGAATTTATAGGGAAAGCAGATTATATTCTCTGTGTTCCCTCGTCGATGACCAAGACGTATATTTCATCCATGCCATAAAAAAAAGAGGCTCTTTCGGGCCTCTTTTTTTTGTTTCGTTTTCGGGTTTCCGGATATTACTTGGCCGGGTTCGGATGGGCAATTTTTGCTGCGTATTCAGCGTAATTGAATGGTTTGTGGAAGGGATTTTCTTTGTTATGGCATTTTTCGCATACCTCCTTGGACTGCTCAACTAAACCGCTTTGCAGGGCTTTTGCTTTATCCTTCATGATAACATTCGTTTTGTAAACGCTTCCGGGGCCATGGCAGGATTCGCATGAAACACCCTCTTCAATCTTTATCCCAAGATTAACACCTGCATCAATTCCGCCGGCAGTGGAATGGCATTTGATACAACTGGCTTCTTTTGTGGGATCGGCAATGTTGTGCTCTTTGGCATAGGCCTTGGATTTTTCATTGCTCAAGGAGGCCATAGCTTTGGCATGAGGTCCGGCAAGCCATTTATTGTACTGTTCGCCCGTAGCCGGTTTATTATGGCACATTTTACATTTTGTTGCCCCGATATATTCAAAATCCTGGGCAACCAGAGCTCCTCCGCTGATAAAAACGAGGCCCAAAAGAAAGATCATACTTTTTTTTAACATAGCTGTGTCATTTAAGTTAGTTATTATTTGTGTCATGTGATATAGCCTCTGCTTCAAAAAGCAGGCCACTAATTTAGTTATTTTTATTCATACAAGCATATAGATTTTAAGATATTTTGTTTTTCCTGTTTTGAGAATTATACCTGAGTTAGCTGCTATTGCATGTAAACCAGGTTGAAAAGCTGTTTTTTAGAATCTTTTTAAATTAGCGGACTGATATGCATAATGTTAAATATTTGCTTAATTTCGGAGGAAAATGACCGGGGAATGGAAACAAAGAGCAAAAGGTTTATGGGTGCAATTTCACCACTGGTGTTTCTTGTCTTAATGGTCATCTGCATCAAAATCGCGGGACAGACCAATGAAGATTGCATGATGTGCCATGAAGATCCGGAATTAACCGCGGAACGGCAGGGGAAGAGTGTTTCATTATTCGTGAACATTAAAATCCTTGAGCATTCCGTACACAGGGATGTGGATTGCGTGCTTTGTCATGCAGATGCTGCCGGCGATGATTTCCCCCACGCAGAGATTCTTGCCCCGGTCAACTGTGGCGATTGTCACGAGAAGCCTCAGGATGAATTTGATAAAGGCATACATGGCCAGGCTCTGAAACTGAAAGCATTGTATGCGCCCGATTGTAAGGAATGCCATGGCGGCCACGATATTTTGCCGAGCAGGCAGCCGGATTCCCGGACTTATAAGATGAATATACCCGTTCTTTGCGGCAAATGCCACAGGGAAGGCGCTCCGGTGGCACGGATTTACAACATTAACGAGCACAACATCCTGGAGAATTACAGTCAGAGTATTCATGGTGAAGGCTTATTCAAAAAAGGGCTTATTGTTTCGGCAACCTGCAACGATTGCCACGGAAACCACCTGATACTGCCCCATACCAGCCCCAATTCCTCCATTTCTGTCAGCAATATTGCAACTACATGTATGCAGTGCCATGCTGAGATTGAGAAAGTCCACACCAAGATCATCAGAAAGGAACTTTGGGAAAAGGAGCCAGGCGCCATCCCTGCCTGTACCGATTGCCATCCTCCTCACAAGGTGAATATTCAGAACATTGTGAATACCATATCTGACAGGTCCTGCCTCCATTGCCATGAAAAGCAGGGCATTCATAAAGTGGTGGGCGACACGGTTTTTTCCCTGCTGGTAAACAAGGAAGACATTACGAATTCGGTGCACAAGAATATTGCCTGTGTGAAATGCCATTCGGATGTATCAACACAGCTTGCCAGGCCCTGTGAAACCGCCGGACAGGTCAACTGTTCCAACTGCCATGCTGAAGTTTCCAATGTTTATAATGCAAGCGGTCACGGGCAATCCCGTTCCAGGAAAGAGGCCAATGCCCCGTATTGTACTGACTGCCATGGAAGGCATATTGTGAAATCAAGGTACGACGACACCTCTCCGACTTACCGGTCGGCCATTCCCGCGCTATGCGGGAGTTGTCACCGGGAAGACGGAAGAGCTTCCGAAATGGCTGATCTGAAAGAGGTAGATGCTTTCAGGGATTATTCCTCCAGTGTGCATGGCCGGGGTTTAACCGAAAAGGGACTGCTGCCCAGCGCAGTTTGCACCGACTGCCATACAACCCATTATGTCCTCAGGGAGGTGGATGAGCGGTCATCCATACACCCCCGAAACATCCCTGCAACATGCGCCACCTGTCATAAGGGCATTTACGACGATTATATCAACAGCGACCATGCCATCAACCAGGGCGACCGCAGAAAGAAGTATCCCACCTGTGCCGATTGCCATACGGCGCATGTGATCTCTGAGATCAGCCGTGACCAGTTCATGAACGAGGTGACGCATCAGTGTGGCACCTGCCACGGGGATCTGGCAGAAACGTATATGGAGACCTATCATGGAAAAGCCTACCGGTTAGGCTATCTGAAAGCCGCCAAATGCTCCGATTGTCATGGAGCCCACAGGATATACAATTCCAATAATCCGCTTTCCTCTGTGGGGAGCAGGAATATCGTGGAAACATGCCGGAAATGTCACCCTGATGCCAACATGAGATTTACCGGGTACCTGACCCATGCCACACACCACAACAAAGCCAAATATCCAGCTTTATATTACACTTTCTGGGGCATGACCTCTCTGTTGATAGGAGTATTTGGCTTCTTCGGCATCCATTTGTTGATGTGGCTGCCCCGGTCAATACAGTCCATGAAAAAGCGCAGGGAGCGCCATAAAGCAGAGGGTCCCAGGTATTACATCCGTCGTTTCACCAGAAGCCAGAGGGCGACCCATCTTTTCGTCATCCTGAGTTTCATGATGTTGGCTTTGACCGGGATGATGCTGAAATTCGCAGGAATGCCCTGGGCGGCATGGTTTGCAAAAGTACTGGGAGGGGTTGAGGTTGCAGGTAAGATTCACAGGTTTGCCGCTGTCATTACCTTTGGTTATTTTCTGTTTCACATTGTTTCCCTGCTACGGATGAAGTTCAGGCGCCGGATACCTCTGGGACGTTTTGTTTTCGGGAAGAACTCCCTGATGTTCAACAGGCAGGACATTAAAGATTTCTGGGCCACCCTGAAATGGTTTGTCGGGGCCGGCCCCCGGCCTGATTATGGTCGCTGGACCTATTGGGAGAAGTTCGATTATATGGCCGTATTCTGGGGGGTTGCAGTGATCGGATTTTCAGGATTGATACTGTGGTTTCCGGAGTATTTTACCAAATTGATGCCCGGCTGGCTGATCAATGTGGCCATGATCATCCACAGTGATGAAGCTTTGCTGGCGGTCGGCTTCATCTTTACCATTCATTTTTTTAACACCCACCTCCGTCCGGATGCCTTCCCTATGGATACCGTGATCTTCACCGGAACCGTTCCTTTTGAAGAATACAAATATGACCGGCCACGTGAATATGAAGAGTTAAAGAAATCAGGCAAACTGAAAAAAATGGTCATCAGGAGGGAAGAAAAGCCAAAGTACGAGAAGGCTGTGAGGTTATTCGGCTACACTTTTCTTTCTCTGGGTTTATTGCTGGTTGTGCTCATCATTTATTCCATGCTTTTTGGGTACCAATAGTGTCGGGTTAAGCAAAGGTGATGAAATAATTGGCCAGGAAATTCCAGAGGGTGACCACTCCGATGGCAATCAATTTGGAAAGGTAAAAGTTTTTCTTGTATTTACTCACAAGTACCCATAGCACGAGGGTGTTTATGCCCAGACCTACCAGGGAGATAAGGAGAAACTGTGTGTATTCCCTGGCTATCTGGGGGTTGTGGCTGTGAAAGGTCCATATTCTGTTGAGGAAATAATTGGAAGAGGCGGCCAGGGTAAAACCGATGGCATTGGAAACGTATTTTTGTATTTTCAGCCATTCCTTACAGATATATGTAAACCCGAAATCGATCAGCAGGCCTGAAAATCCTACAACACCAAACTTAATAAACTTCCACAAAAATGCCCAGGTAAGGTACTCCGACATAATGTTTGAAAAATTTCTGCAAAGCTAAGGAAAAGGAGGCGACCTGTTTATTTGAATTTATATGTTGCCCCGATGATAAAACCTTTTGCCATGGTGTTGGAACCAGGATATTCTGTATCAGTTTTGGCGTCATACACCGTGGCAATGTCCATCAGACCTATAGAGTAGAACCTGTTGAAACTCATCATAAGCGTTCTGCTGATGTAATAATTAACGCCAAAAGCGCCGACAAAACTGATATTCACGGGATTCAGATCCCTGAATTCAAGTTGGGTGTCTTCTTTCTTTGAAACGAGGAAGGAGAAATTGATCCCGGCGGCCAGAATGGGGTTAATCACAAGTTTGTTCTTGTAGTTGAAAGGCCTGATCACCGGTGACTTGATCATAATGGGCAGGTCAAGATAGGTAAGGTTATAGGCGTAGCCTGAATCTGCTATATTTTCACCCGAAAAAGTGCTTATTCCAAGTCCGGAGCTAACGCCTATCCTGTCATGAAAAAAGTAGTCCGCTGTAAATGCAAAGCTGGCATAGGAATTTTTTCCCTTTTCGCTGTAAGGGTTGATATCCAGGAATTCGTTTTCCACTCTTGATCTCAGGGGCCTGAATTCAAATCCGAAATAAATTCCTTTATAGGAGAACTTAACAGATTTGACATTGGAAATGTCCCTTTCGGCAGTGGTAGTGTCTGCCGTGAGCGTTACTTTGTAGTAAATGTCATTTCCCAATGAAACCGTGTTGTCGAAGTAGGTAGTATCGCTCAGCATTTTATCATCGGCAACTTTCCTGAAACGGTTTCTTCTCTGCTCCGCCCTGTAAAGGCAATATCTGTAACTGCGGTCAATGTTCAGCTTGTCCCATTTTACAAGGATGTAGGGCTTCCTTATATCCGGTGAGCTGGTGTAGATTTTGACGAAGGGTGCAGTAGTAACCTCCGCTGATGCTGCGGTAGCTTCCACACCTTCACCACAAAGGGGAACAACGAGGTATTCAAAGGTTTTCCCCTGTTTGTAATCTGCATCCAGAAAAGGGCTTTTTGAGGTTTTTGCTATTTTGACTTTTGGCCCGGACCGTCTGCCGGCTTCGCGCCGGTATATATTGTACTCCGTTCCTTTCAATGCGTCCCATGAAAGTTCTATATGGCTGAGGAGGATGATTTCCCTTGCCTTTACGTTGGTTGGCGAATTTTTTGCCTTGACTTCAATGGGGGCGCTGTATGGACTTTCTTTTCCTTCAACCGCCACTTTGACTTTCAGAGTGATTATTTCACCTCTGTTCGGGTAAAACAGAAATTCATGTGCCGTAACTTCCGAAAGCAAATCGAACTGATTTCCATCCAGGGATTTAAAAAGTTTAAATACAGGTTGTTCCCCGCAAAGATCGTATGGATAATCCCAGCTTACGGATATCTGATCGGTGGCACAGTCGGATGTGGCTTCTATCTTGTCAGGCACCGGAATGAAAGGCAGGTTGCTGCATTTGTCGGTGGATATACTCCTGATCAGGGTGGTGTTATTTTTTTTCTCAAACCAGAAATACAGGGTAGCTGTCTGATCACCCACATCATCGTTGCCGGACAACCTGAACAGAAGCTTCCTGTTGATCACTGCCTGCCACATTTCATCTGATCCATCCGGCAAAATGTTTATTACTTCATTTGTAACCAGGCTGATTTTTGCTTCATGGTAACCGGCATATTCCTCGTAATAAGCGGTAAGAAATTTTTCCAGAGATTCGCCGGCGGCTGACAGGGCGGCAAACCCCAGATCAAAACCGGTGGCTCCGTTGGTAAAAAGCGCCCTCGAAGATGCCATTGCATTGGATATGGAAACGGATTTACCCGATTTATCCGAAAGCAGGGTGTTAAGCGCCGAAGTATAATGGTCTGCCAGCTCCTGGGATGCATCCAGATATAGTGATTTTTCTTTGTCTTGCTGTGCCTGTCCGGCTCCGGAATATAAAATTCCGCTCATGGCAACGGCCAGGGTGATGAAAAGTATGGTTGTTTTCATGGTTATAACATATCTTTTTTCTATGACTTTATTAAGTTTGTATTATTGTTTCATTGATACGCAAAAGCGGAGATTGCAGTTTCGTTTTATCTCAATTTTTGTAAAGATGTAACATTTGAAAATTATCGCAGTCATAGGTGTAAAGAATGAAAGATTTGGCACAGACAAAGCAAATACATGCAGATCTTATAGAGCAAGTCCGGAAGGGAGTCCGGCAGGCACAAATGGAAATTTACAAATTATATTATAAACCGATGTACAACACCAGCCTGAGAATAGTAAACCGGCCCGATGAAGCGGAAGATATAATGCAGGAGTCATTCCTGACCGCTTTCACAAGAATAAGCGACTACACGGGCGAAGGTTCTTTCGGAGGCTGGCTGAAAAGGATTGTGGTCAATAAATCCGTGGATGCCGTAAAAAAACACAGGGAAACCTTGCCCATAGAAGATTCTGAATCGTTGCAGGGTTCCGTTGATGAACCCGATACCGGCGGAAAAGAATATCTGATAGAAGAAATCAAAAAGACCATGCCGCTCATGAGAGAGGAAGACAGGGTCATCGTTTCATTGTTTTTGTTTGAAGGGTATGACCACGAAGAAATTGCCGCCATCCTCAACATCTCTTACAATGCAACCCGCACGCGCTATTCAAGGGCAAAGTCGAGGTTGCTTCACCTTCTGGAAAAAAACAGGGCCAGAGGCTCTTTCGTTCATCCTAATTAATTACAGTCATGACCCAACTTGAAGATATTATCAGAAACAACCGGAACGCCTTCGACGAGGCGGAACCCTCTTCCGGCCACACGGAACGGTTCCGCGACAGGCTCGATGAGGCCATGCCCATTAAAAGAGAGGGCCTGTGGGCAAAATATGGCTTTGAAATCAGGCTGGCAGCAGGCTTTGCCGTGTTTGTTACCCTTGCCGTGCTGTTTTATGCAGGAACTTTCGGATCGTTTAAAAACCTGGTGTTCAAACAACTGTCAGCCGCCGAGTTGCCATTGGAGGTAAGGGAAATGCTGGAGTATTACATTGTCATCACCGATAAAAAAGTGGATGAGATCGATGAGCTTGATGTGACTCCCGAAGAATCGGAAAAAATTAAAACTTTGGCCGGTCAGGAAATGGTGGAACTCGACAGATATGCCGAGCAACTGAAAGAAGAACTGGCGGTGAATCACAAAAACGAAAGGGTTAAAGCCGCCCTCGTCCTTAACAGGAAAAAGAAAGCAGAATTATTGGATAAAATTATTAAAACGGTAAAAGATGAAAGCAATTCAAATGTTAACGGCAATGGAAAGGAATAAATACCGTATGACCCTGATCATACTTTTTACATTCGGGTTTCTTACACTCCATGCAGGAGAAGATTACTCGAAAAAAATTACAAAAAGTTTTGTCGTAAACGGCGATGCACAATTGGTGGTGTTCAACAAATATGGTAAGGTGTATTGTGAAAACTGGACCAAAAACGAAGTATCGGTCGAAGTGACCATCACCGTGGAAGCCACAAGCGAGGACAAGGCCAATAAGATATTCAACAAGATTGGCATTGATATCACAGGCAATCCTTCGATGGTGAGGGCCGAAACATCCATCGAAAGCGGCGCGTTCAACAAGGGCAGCACAGAACTCAGTATCGATTATAAGATTCAGTTTCCCAAAAGTATGAGCGTGGATATCGACAATAAGTTCGGGGATATTTTTATCGATGAGGTGGACGGAAAAGCCCGTATCGACCTTGGATATGGTATGGTTAAAGTAAAGAAATTAAACAACAGCAGCAACAACCTGGATATTAAATTCAGCGAAGGGAATTTCGGTTATGTCAACCGTGCGGAAATGGATGTGAAATACACCGAGTTGACCATAGATGAGGCCAATGAACTGATCGCCGACACCAGGTTCTCCGAACTGGAGTTCGTTAAGGTGGGCAAAGTTGTATTGGACTCCGGCTATGACGAAATTACGGTGGGAGATGTGAATGATATGGAAACAGAAGCAAGCTTTTCAGAAATAAATATTGCTTCCCTCACCGAAAGGCTGGTGGCCGAATCGGGATACGGTGACATTACAGTAAGGAACGTCGGCAAAGGTTTTTCCCTCATCGATATTGATAACAATTTTGCCGACACAAAGCTCTGGTTTGATGTGGCAGCCTCATTTTCTGTGGATGTCAACATGAAGATGGGAGACTTTTATTTTCCGAAAAGCAATTCCAATGTTACTTCACAGGAATTGTCTTTTACCTCCCATAAATACAAAGGGACCATTGGGTCGGGAAGCAATATCACTTCAAAGGTGGTTATCGTGGCCGGGAATGCCGATGTCAAAATTGATTTCAAATAAACCCATTAAAAATTCAATGCAATGAAAGATTATCTGCAAAAAAGTATCAATGCCGCCCTTCTGGCAACCTTAGTTCTGACCCTGAATTCGGGATGCATTTACGGGATTAACGGGGTGAAAGGCGATGGAAATGTTGTGAAAGAAGAAAGAAAAGTTTCCGGTTTTGACCAGATCAAAGTCGGGGGCGCATTTAAGGTTTTCCTTACCCAGGGGGATGTGATCTCGGTGGTGGTGGAAGCGGACGAAAACCTCATGAATCTTATTGAGACTGAGGTGAGTATGGGCAAACTGAAAATCTCCACAAAGGATAATATCAACAATCCTACTGCACTCAATATTTATATCACCTTCAAAGATCTGACAGCCATGGACATCAGCGGAGCCTGTGAACTCAAAGGCAGGAACCGGTTCACCTTAGGTAACTTAGACCTTGGGTGCAGCGGCGCTTCAGACATTGACCTTGCCATGGAAGCCGGGGATGTGACTTTTGATTTCAGCGGGGCAAGTTCCGTTGACCTGGAGGGAAGCGCCAACAGGGTGGACCTTGATATTTCCGGAGCATCCAACCTGGATGCAGAGGAATTTTCAGTTAAAGTGCTGGATGCCGATGTGAGCGGCGCTTCGCATGCACGCATTCGTGTATCTGATGAACTCTCGGCCGATGTGTCGGGAGCGGGAAGCCTGAAATACAAGGGAGAACCGAGGATCAGGCAGCAGGACGTTTCGGGGGCAGGCAGCATTAAAAGCATACATTGACGGCAATACCTTAATGGTTTTCCATCCCCGCCATACATCAAAAAAAGATGCGAGGCGGGGATGTTTTTTTTAATGGGTTTGCCGTTATTGGAAATATTACTCCTTAGCCGAGGGCGCGTTTGCCATGGAGGCGAGTTCCTTGTCGATGTGGAACAACCCCCCTTTCTGGTCGCCGGCAAGTTTGAACTTGTCTAAAACACTCCTGAAAAGGCTCTCCTCTTCGATTTGTTCCATGATGTACCACTGCAGGAACTGGCCTGTGGTATAATCTTTTTCCTTTAATGTGAGATCGTAAATATTGTTGATGGAAGCAGATACAAGCTCTTCATGCCGGAGGATTTCTTCAAAGACATGCTGGAGGGATGAAAAGTCGTTGTGGGGCATTTCAAGGGCCTGAAGCAATGCATGGCCTCCTTTATCATTTACATATCCGAGAAGTTTTGTCATGTGCATTCTTTCCTCATCGGAATGCATAAAAAGGAAACCTGCGGCCCCGGCGTATCCATTGGCTTCGCACCACGAAGCCATGGCCATGTAAATCCTTGAGGATTGCTCTTCCAGTTGGATCTGATCGTTGAGGGCTTTTTGAATTTTTTTGGAAAACATATTCTTATTATTTTAATTGAGTGACTTACATAAGATAAAACCCATTATTATTTAACACCTGTCAAACGGCATTGTTCAATATCAGAAATCGAGACTCAGTGAAAAATAGAATACCGAGGGTTGCACTTCGCGGTCTTCAATTCCCCAGGCCAGGTCGGCCCGGATGAAATAACCCAGAAGGCGGGTTCTCAGACCGCCGCCAAAACCGGCAACAAGGGGGTCTTTTTGTTGCTTCACAGTAATATGCAAAGGATTCTGATCGATGATGTTGGTGTACAGGAAGTTGTCTTCAGAGTATGGGTCCGGACCTGTCCAGGCTGTACCTGCATCAGCAAAACCTACAATCTGGAAATTGTTCAGGAAGTCAGACTTCAGGGGCTGATTGGCGAAGAATCTGAATAGGGGAAACCTCAGCTCTGTGTTGATGACTGCAAAACTGGTTCCGTTCCTGATGTTTTGGTTAAATCCCCTCATGTTTGTTGCAAGGGTCTGATAGGTATAATTCTGCGAAAAATCGACCGGCGTGGTCCGGTTGAATTTCGGAACCAGCCAGTTGTCTACGCCCCCGAGGTAGTATATCAGCCTGTTGTTGCCGTAAGAGCTGCTTCCTGCAATCCGGTTGGCCCAGATAAAAGTCCTGTATAGCCGTTGATAATTCCTGTAATCAAATCCCACCACAATGAGGTTCTGATTGAGATCATCGGCAAGCTGGTAATTCTCTCCGAAGATTTTATACCTGGTTCCATGATACAGGTTTAACCCTAAATTTTTCGTATTGTCATAAATAAACTCAGCCTTTAACCCCAACCAGTTTTGATAGAAATTAGGCCTGCGCAGGCTGGTGGATTCTGTGGAGAGGTTAACGGCCATATCGTTTCTGTAGGAGAATGTACCCTTCACACTCATCACCGGATTGAAAGGCCATTTCAGGATATAGAAAAGTTCGTGGGAGTAAACCCGTACGATGTCATAACCGTAATAGTTTTCAACTGCCTGGCGATGAAAGACGATCTCTTTGTCGAGCCTTTTTTTCAGATTGGCAAAGCTGAGAAGGTATTCATTGTTGATCAGGTTCAGGTTGATCCGGACTCCCCCGGTGATTCTGTAGTCTTCGAGAAGGTCGGTCACCCCGACTTTGATCAGGGCATTGAATCCCGGGTTGAGGTAAACAGGGTAGAGTCCACCTGTAAATGGCTGGTAGGTAGCATTAAGGAAAGAGAAATCGATTTGTGTGGTGATCTCATTCAGGAAATATTCAACATTGTAATTGAGCCTTTTCGGCGGTTCGTCCCCTCCTGGTGAGCCCTGCCCGGGTAAGGGAACCCGTATGACCGAGTATCCGTCTTTACCGGGTATCTGCTGTTGTGTTCCGAAGTTATAGTCGTGTATGTTGATCGTTTTCTGATATTCCTTTGCTGCTGCCGTGGTATCAGCCAGCAACTCACTTACCTTTACAGAGGAAAATCCTTTTTTGGGCTGCCCGTCCCCTTTTTGAGCCCCCTTTTCATCCTGCTCCTTTTGTTTGTTTTTTATTTCTATTACTGCCATGTTCTGCATATATCCTGTTTTCTCCGGGCTGATGGCAGACATCCCTGAAATATCAGTGATATCGTGGATCTGCATTACATAGTTGCCCTGATGGAAAACCACCTGCCCGAACTTCCCGGTGCCGGGGGCGTAATCATGTTCGAGGATATTTCTTGAATAGTTGGTTATGGGATAATAGTTGGTGAAATAACGGTAGTGAATGGCCGTGTCGATATAATTGATGGTGCTGTCGAACCAGCCGATGTACCTGTTATACAACCCGTATTCATCGCTCAGGAAAGTGATCTTCCCGGTTTCGTATTCCATGCCGGCCATTTCATTGGCGCCCGGGGTGGAGGTTACCCTTCGCAGGATATTGTCTTTCCGGGCATAATCATACAGAAAAAGATCTGTTTTTCCCTGTGTCTCCACTGGGTTGTATTTATTCTCGAACCGAATGGTATCACTAAAACGGTTTGAGCTGAAAAGGATATATTCCGAATTTCGGATAAAACGGGGGTTCAGATCGTCAAAATGATCTTTGGTGACCTGATCGTAAGAGTTGGATCCAATGTCATACACAAAAATATCTGATTGTCCCCGCTGCACCGCCGACATCGCCAGTTTACGGCCGTCGCCGGAATATGCCAGGTCAAGCACTTTTTCGAACTGGTAAAGGATGACCCTTCCCGATTTTTTTTCGTCCAGGGAATAGTAATAGAGGTAAATCTCCCCTTTTTTTTCGATCAGGATCGCGAGTATGCGTCCTGAAGGATGCCATGCCATCAGGGGATAGGAGTAATCGACCTTTTCATCTATCCTGAAACCGGCTTTCATGAGTTTTTTCCTTTTTCCGGTATAGAGGTCGTGAAGCCAGAGTTTGTATTGGCCTGACTGGTTGGTGGCATAAGCGGCATGACCTCCGTCGGGGCTGACTTTAAGATGAAAATAGACGGTGGAGGGTTTGATCTTTTTGATCAGGCTGCCGGCAGGCATTTCACGGTTTTCTTCATCTTTGCCATACATGGTGCGGTAGTAATCCAGACATTCTTCCACCAGGCTTTTGAAAGAGATTCCAAGAATGTACAGGAAGCCGCTTTCCAGCTTACGGCTTACTTTGGCCATGTAAATGATATTGGAGATTGAGGATTCACCATAGCGATTGGCGATATAATTCCAGAATGCATGACCGGCATATATTGCTTCTTCGCCGGTGAGGTGATTGAACTTGTTGAATTTCCCGGAAAGTATGCCATCCCTCACCCGGCTGTCGGTTTCTGTGCTCCAGTCTTCAGAAAGATAGGATACCAGCCCTTCAATGTACCATTCAGGATATGGAAAAAGGGAGGTGTTTTTGATCTGTGAGCCTATGCTGCTTCCATAAAGAAGTATGTTAACGATGGACTGGGCAATTCCTGATTTGATCTGTCTGTTGAAGTTGCGGTGGCTTCCGTCGAAATAAAGGAAAACCTTTTTTCCTACGATATGGGTTATTCCGCCCGTATTGTACCTTTCATCGCTGACCAGGCCGATATTGCTTTGTTTCAGGTCGGAAAGGCTGTTGAAAACGATGAACTGGATTTTGTCATCCAGACCTGTGTCCATGATCCCTTCAATTTCTTTTATATATTTTTCGGCAGCCCTGGCAGTGTATAAGGCTAATTCCTGGCCCCCCAGATAATGATAGACATCAAAATCCTTGTATTTGTAAAACGTCCAGTAAAATTCATTGTATTGCACCCTGTTTTTGCCGAAACTCATCTGGGAGCCGTTGTAAAACTGGGCCTTTGCCCCTGGTAATAAAAGAAAAGTAAAAAATACTAACAGCAGAGGCCTTATAAAGCCATACAGCATTGCCAAATATTTTTTTTTACCTGTCAATTCAGATCAAAGGGTTTGAAGAACAGCCTGCTAAATTAACAAATTATTGAACAGCTTATTGCATAATATGGGGGAAATTCATGAAGTGGATTTCCATGGGGAAATACTCTGCTTTTTTTTATATTTCTGAGCGCAGGCCGTTTATACTTACAGGATAAATTTCCGCATCTACCAACAGTGCTAAGGTAATATCTTAAAGAGTAACCGAGTAAAACAAAACAAGAAGCATATCAAATTAGATGGCCGAACAAACGGCCCGCAGGTATGAGCAGGCCCGCATTTTCTATTAATTTCATTTTCAATTTTTGATTTCGTTTGCTTTGCTTCCATCCTTGTCAAGTCGCACCGACCTACGGGCTTGTTTATACCTACTATTAGTGGTTGGCGCATCTATTTTTCACTAAAGGTGTAATAATAAGTTCCATTAGACTTATCATGTCCATTAAATCTTTTGTTTTGAAATTTTTTGTTTATTATATAACCTTTATAATCTGCCCAAATTTCAAGGTATTTTCTAAACAATTTTGGATGCTCATCAAAAAATTGAGAATCCTTAGGAAATATTTTTTGATATTCACTAAGAAGTCCAAATTCTCCATTTTTAGAAGTCAATCTTGGATATCTTTTATCTTTAAGAATATATAAATCAAGAAATTCAATGAAACTTGGAATCTCAATATTAGATTTTTGTATGAAAGCTTCCCTAGTTGGAGGAGTCTCAATTTGATTTTCAAAAGTTTTTCTTACCCAACTTGAAGGTTTTAGTAATAAGGTAAATTTGGGAGCTGGTTCTGAGTACCCAATACTTAAAAGCTCGAACCTAACTATAAAAAACGAAATATCCGTATTTGTATTCTTATTTAGCCAGTCTATTGCATTCTCATGCTCAATCCTTAGTTCATTGACAATCCAAATTACAAAGTTTGAGTTATAATGTGACCCATATGTAATCAATTTTCCTAAGTGACTATGGTCGGATTCTGTTAACTGATTTTCAATGATTACTATATTATTCGAATCTGTGTCAATTGCTAGTATATCTACTCTATAATTTCAGAACTCCTGATCTCACGCAGGAGTTAGTGTCGCGGTTTTGTAGACCAGCTTAAGTTTTGTTCCTGGAAAGACT
>JAFGME010000097.1 GCA_016927695.1 Bacteroidales bacterium | reverse complement strand
TATCCGCTGATGATTACGGCCGGTAAAATTAGAAATATTTGTTACCTTTCAGAAAATTTTTTCTTTGTTTAAACCTCATAATAATTACTGTGTCCAATATCTGGTGTTCAAAAAAAATCGGTTATAATCATTGGAATCATTAAGCGACAGGGAGCTGCTTGAAATTTTCGGCAATCCTGAAACAAAAAACTACGGATTCAGCCTGCTGGTACGCAAGTATCAGGAAAGGGTTTACAGGCATATCAGAAGGATGGTCATCCTTCATGAAGATGCCGACGATCTGGTGCAGGAAACTTTCGTCAAAGTCTGGAAAAACCTGGCCGGCTTCAGGAATGAATCAGGGCTTTTTACATGGATATACCGGATTGCCACCAATGAAACGCTGACATTTCTTAAACAAAAAAGAAGGTTTCTTTTTGAACCCCTTATCAGCAGCAAAGTGAAAATGATCCGTGCCCTGAAGGACGACAACTTTTATAATGGCACGGAGGTGGAGCAAAAACTGCAACTGGCCCTTCTGGATTTGCCTGAAAAGCAGCGGATTGTTTTTAATCTCAGGTACTACGATGAGATGCCGTACGATCAGATGTCTGAATTGTTAGGCACATCGGAAGGCGCCTTAAAGGCATCTTATCATCATGCGGTAAAAAAAATTGAAGCGAAGGTCATGGCAGATTAAACCGGATATGAAAATTAAAGTCTAACTGACAATGAAAAAGTACAAAACACATAAAAATCCGGAGGTGAATCGGGATACTGAAGAAACGCTTTCCGGCATCCCAAAGACAAATGATAAGTATTTCACCGTTCCTGAAGGCTATTTCGAAACACTTCACGTGAGAATAATGGACCGGATTTCAGAAAGGGAGAGACCGCCTTTATGGCTAAACCTGCTGTCATTGTTCAGAAAACCTGCTTATTATTTACCTGCCGGCGTATTGACCCTGGCTTTGATTTTTCTGGTTTTTTTCCGCGATACTTTGCCCATTGGCCATGCTGATCTGCAATATGGTTTCAGCTGGGAGGAGATCATTTCGGAAGCGCCTGAGCTGGCTTATACCCTTGATGATCAGGCTATACTTGAAATTTTTATGGAGGGATATTCTCTGAGGCCCCATCGTTTTGATTTTGACTTCGATAATGTTTTTGAAACAGGGCTGCAGGAAGATGTCATCATTCATTATCTTCAGGATCAGAATATCAGTGATAATTTGCTTTACGAACTTTAATAACATCAAAAAATGAAAACACTATTTGTGATTTGCAATGTTGTATTTTTATCCTTCATCACGGGATGTTCGCTTTATGCGCAGGGGCCGGAAGTCATGGAAGAGAAAAAGGAACAATTAAAGGCCCACAGGATAGCCTTTATCACAGAACGGCTCAGACTGACCCCGGAAGAGGCTCAGAGGTTCTGGCCGGTGTACAATCAACATGAAATGGAAAGAGAGGAAGAGATGAAGTCCTTCAGGAAAAGATTTAAATATGATCCTGAGGATATACCCGGGTTGACCGACCAGGAGGCTGAGGTGTTTATTGATGCCCGGCTTGAACACGAACAGAAACTTCTCGATTTGCGGAAGAAATACAATGTACAGTTGAAAGAAGTTTTATCGCCGCAGAAAATAGTGATTCTGTACGAAGTGGAAAATGAATTCAGAAAAGAATTGCTGAGAAAATTGGGAGAGTTTCAGGATAGAAAACGCCCGGGGCCCGGGATGCACTGAAAATGAAATCAATAAAGAAATCCGATGCCAACGTAAAGTCCGTTTCTGCCATCGCGCTTATCCCATGCCAGGCCATAGTCGGCAGCCACGATGAAGTTTTGGTTCATGACGAAACGGAAACCAAACCCTGATGCAGGGTGAAGGCTTTCGGAAACGCTGATATCCAGGTTTGCAAAAGGTCCGTTTTCGATGTTTATTTTATTGACCACAACCCCGGCATCAGTAAATGCATTGGCAGCCAGATATATATTTTGGTTCCACCAGATGCGGCGCAGAAATTTCCATCTTAGTTCCACATTGCCGTAAGCAATGCCATCGCCCACCACTCTGTTCCTGAGTACACCTCTCAGTGTTTTTGCCCCACCCAGCCCGTCGGTAGTGGTTACCTTGGCAAACGACTGTATCATAAAGGGCTGCATGAAAAAGGGAATTTCGCCCGCCAGAGCGCCCTGATAACCAAACCGGCAGGCTAAATTCAGAACGTCCCTGGCAAGGGTGAAGTATTGCCGGTGGGTGACGGCAATTTTTATAAAAGAATAAGGGCTGCCTGCTTCCATGGGACAGGCCGCGAACAGCAACAGCTCTGACCATATCCCTTTCATCGGATTGGGTTCATTGTCGCGGGAGTCAAAAATCACCCCTGTTTTTATGAAAGGCAACCGCCCTCCATCCTTTTCATCCTCTTTGATGATCCCGCTTTCAATGTACTGTTCAAATAACAGGGCGGTGTCGGGAAGTTTTTCGTTGTCATGTTTGCCTTTGTTCAACCTGTCAATATCTACAGGGGCTGTTTTTAAATTGAAATAACCTAAACCTCCAAGCCAGAGCCAGTGTTTTCCTTTCAGCCTTCCCTGCAGGTCGGCTGTCATTCTCAGGAACTTCCTTTCATGTTTATAATACACCCTTGAGATGTACTGAGGGTCGTTGTCATTTTCATACGCATGGTTGTAAATCGCCTGGTACCCGTTGAACCCGTAAAAATCAAGGGCAAGTTCGGTGAGAAAACTCAGATCGGCAGTGATCCTCAGCTTTCCCGGCAGCAGGTATTTTGAATCGAAGAAAACCTGGTTTATGCCTCCCCCTTTTGAGGTGCGCGAAACTTCGGTATAAAGACTATACCTGTATTCAGGGTACATGCTGCCGTTACCGTACTGGAAAATGTTCACTACGCCGCCATACTGAAACCCTATGTCGGAATTGTAACCCGCAACGGGCAGCGCCCCAAAGCTGAATCCGGATTTGTTTTTTTCGTGCAACAGGCTGTCGACCTGTGCTTTCAGCTTTACTGTTGCCGTTTCAACAACAATACAACACAATATCAATATGGTTCCGGTATTGTTCAAGAAAAGTCAGTTTTATTTTGTAATGTTCACCCATTCAGGCAAATAATGTATGTCGATATCAAAAACATAAGTTCCAAGAAACCAGGTTGCCAGAGTAATGATCACTATTCCGGCCAGATTGATCGCGAGGCCTGTTTTCGCCATATCCAGCACGGTGATTCTGTTGGTTCCGAAAATGATGGCGTTGGGGGGCGTTGCCACCGGAAGCATAAAGGCCATGGAACCGGCGAGGGTGGCGGGAAGCATAAATAACAGGGGATTGATTTGTGTGGACACCGACAGACCCGCAAGCAGAGGAAGGATCATTTCAGTGGTAGCCGTATTCGAAGTAAGTTCGGTGAGGAAGGTCATGAAAAAACAAATGGTGGCGATGATCAGCAGAGGGTGATAGTTACCGATAAAAACGAGCCGGTTTCCGAGCCAGGTGGAGAGTCCTGATTCTTTAAACCCTGAAGCCAGGGCAAAACCTCCCCCGAACAACAGCACAATATGCCAGGGTATGCCTCTGGCAGTCTCCCAGTCCATTAACCGGCCTCCTTTCACGTTTTTGGAGGGTATCAGAAAGAGTATCACCCCTGCCATTACCGCCACGGTGCCATCGTTCAGGTAATCAGGGAGGGGAAACAGTGAGGCCCAGCCCGGAATGATGAAAGGGCCCAGGTCGAAACCTGACCTGAACAGCCAGAGAAAGGCAAGCATGACAAAAACAGTAAAGACCGCTTTTTCTTCAAACGAGGCAGAACCCAGTTCTCTTTGCTGTTGGTGAAAATCAATGGATTTTATTTTTTCCCATTCCTTTTTTGCAGGTCTGAAAACAAGGAGAAGGTATGACCAAACCAGGATAAAGAGGAGTATGCTAACAGGCAGGGCAAAGACAAACCATCCGGCAAAACTGATTTCGGGCCCTTCAGGGAACATGATGTTGAATATTCTGGCAAAAGAGAGGTTGGGAGGCGTACCTACAAGCGTTGCTATTCCTCCGATGGAAGCGCTGTAAGCCACACCTAACAGCAGGCCGGTGGAGTAACGCCTCACGGTGTCCCTGCCAGCCAGATCCCCGAGCCTGGAGATGATCGACAAAAGGATAGGCACCATCATCATGGCAGTGGCCGTATTGGAAATCCACATGGATAGGAATGCCGTTGCAAACATGAAACCGAACAGTATTTTGCCGGGGCTTGTTCCGGTAAACATCAGTATCCTGATGGCAATTCTTTTATGAAGGTTCCATTTTTCCATGGCAAGGGCCATGAGAAAACCGCCGATGAAAAGAAAAATGACGTGGTTGAAGTAAATGGAGGATACATCTTTTCCGTCCATGATACCAAAAGCCGGGAAAAGCACCACCGGAAGAAGGGATGTAACCGCCAGGGGAACCACTTCGGTGATCCACCAAACAGCCATCAGCAGGGCGATGGCCAATGTGCGGGTGACCTCGGGCTTGCCGGGTTCAAAATCACCGAAAAGGAGTGTGACCAGAAACAACAGCAAACCCCCGCCAAACCCGATGATATACTTCGCATTACACTTCATAAACAATATGAGGTAACTAAATTAGAACAATTTTTCAAAAAGGGGCCAATTACTTCATATCAACAATTTTTATAGCTTTGCGCAAAAATCCGACATGGTATGAAAAAGCTTGCTGTTGTTGCTTTTGGAGGGAATGCCCTGTTGCAGGCCGGGCAGAGGGGAACCATTGATGAGCAGGAGGAGAATGCCTATGAAGCCGGCAAGAACCTGCTTCATCTGCTGAACAGGAATTATAACCTGGTGATCACGCATGGCAACGGGCCGCAGGTTGGGAATATTCTGCTGAGCGAACAGGCGGGCAACAAGCTGTATGACCTGCCCCAGATGCCGTTGGATGTATGTGTGGCTTATTCCCAGGGTTTCATCGGATATATCATTGAACAGCAACTCAGGAATGTCCTTGAAGCCAATGATATGGACAGGGACATAATCACCATTATTACCCAGGTACTTGTAAATAAGGATGATCCTGCTTTCCGGTCACCTGTAAAACCCATCGGGCCGTATTATTCAAAGGAAGAAGCAGAGAAAATGAAATCCGATAGCGGGTCGGTATTCGCTGAAGATAAAAAGCGGGGGGGGTGGAGAAAAGTCGTTGCTTCACCCAAGCCGCTGGTGATCAGCAATAAAAAGTCTATTGAACAACTTGCCAGGAACGGACAAATTGTGATCGCTGTGGGCGGTGGCGGTATCCCTGCCTTTTACGTGGGTCCCAATAAGCTGCAGGGTATCGATGCCGTGATCGACAAAGATCTTGCTTCAGCCCTCCTTGCCAAACAGATCGGGGCCGACAAACTCTTTATCCTGACCGATGTTCCCAAGGTATGCATCCACTTTAACACCCCGCAGGAGAAAGCCATTGACCGGATGAACATTGCCCAGGCCAGAATGTATCTGGAAGAAGGGCAGTTTACCGAAGGGAGCATGGCCCCAAAAATCAGGGCCGCCGTGGATTTTGTTGAAAACACCGGCAAAGATGCCATCATCACAAAAACAACCCTCTTAGGGATCGACGATGGCGGTACAAGAATCGTTTTTATTTAATATCAATGAATAATCAATCAGGAGGATTTATGGCTTACAATTTAAGAAACAGACACTTTTTGAAACTTCTGGATTTCACGCCGGAAGAAATTGGTTTTCTAATCGGTCTTTCATTTGACCTGAAAAAGGCCAAATACGCAGGTTATGAGCAACAAAGACTAAAGGGGAAAAACATTGCCCTCATTTTCGAAAAGGCTTCCACCCGCACGCGTTGCGCTTTTGAAGTGGCCGCATTTGACCAGGGAGCCAGGGTTACCTACATAGGGCCGTCGGGTTCCCAGATAGGTCATAAGGAAACCATGAAAGATACCGCAAGGGTACTGGGAAGGATGTATGATGGCATTGAATACAGAGGCTACGGACAGGAAATCGTGGAAGAACTTGCAGCTTATGCAGGTGTGCCCGTATGGAACGGCCTTACCAATGAGTTTCATCCGACCCAGATATTAGCTGATTTCATGACCATGCTGGAACACTCGGATAAACCGTTGAAAGGCACCTCTTTTGCATATATGGGCGATGCCAGGAACAATGTGGGGAACTCCCTTCTCGTGGGAGCTGCAAAAATGGGAATGGACTTCAGGGCGATAGGGCCGAAACAGTTCCTTCCGGCCGGCGACCTGGTGAAGCAGTGCCTGGAGATTTCCAAAACAACAGGGGCGAAGATCACCACAACAGAGGATGTTGATGCAGTGAAAGGGGTTGATTTCATATACACGGATGTGTGGGTGTCTATGGGTGAACCCGATTCGGCATGGAAGGAAAGGATCAGCATAATGATGCCCTACCAGGTGAACAGTTCATTGTTGGAGAGAACCGGCAATCCGGGCGTGAAATTCCTCCATTGCCTGCCCTCATTCCATAACCGGGACACCAAAGTAGGGGAGGACATTTATCAGAAATTCGGGCAGGACGGACTTGAGGTGACCGAGGAAGTGTTTGAATCTTCCGCCTCCATTGTTTTTGATGAAGCCGAAAACAGACTTCACACCATCAAAGCCGTGATGGTGGCCACACTCGGATCCTGAGATCAGTAAATGACCTGGGAGCCTTTGCCGCAATTGGGTTCCCAGATGTCTATCTTATCCGAATTGTCCACTTCGCCGTCAAGGTTGAAGTCGCCGTTGTTATACCCTGAAAGCCCTGACTGCGGTTTCCAGATATCGTTTTTGTCGGGATTGGCAACCTGTGTGTTGGAATCACCATTGCCGGGAACCATAGCGTATGTATCTCCGGTAAATTGAATCGTACCCAGAAAACCGCCATGAATGCCCGAACTCTTTGTCAGATCACAGAAAAAGCTTCCGTCCCTGACTTCCAGCGGTGATCCCGCCATAATGCCGAGGTGGTTCCTGTGGTAAATCACAGCATAAACATTGGAAGTGTAAGTATGGTCAGAGATCACCCTGCTTGCTCCATTCAGGGCCACAAGGCTTCCATCGTTTTTTATGAAACATGCCTTCCTTTCCACTATGGTCTGATGGGTTGCAGTGTACACATCGCCTGACGATTCGCGAAGTTCAAGCAACACCCAGTCGATGATGTCAGGATTGGGAATGGCTGCGACATTTTCAGCGCCGTTGTAATTCCACGGCCATATATTGTACGGATGTGAAAGAGGCAGGTAGCCCTTCTGGTTGAGATAAGGTTCCATTGCAGCTCCATTGAAAACGCCCCCCAGAATGGCTTTGATATTGAAGGCATAGCCTGTTACTTCAAGATCGGTGACCCTGGAGAAGGAAAGGTTATGGAATTTGCCGTCATTGGAAAAAAGCCAGTGGTATTCCGCTTCTGCATAATATTCGCTGAAGTTGTTCCAGGTATAGATTTTCCAGATGAAATTTTCATTTTCCGAAAAGCCTTCTTTTGCGGGTGTGCCATCGTCATTGCCATAGGCAGTAAGGTTTTGACCGTTGCCATTCCATTCGAGCGCACCTCCGCATTTTTCATGGCCTTCTGTGTCGATGAAGAAAACACCCAAATAATCGCCGGGGCTTATGGGAGTGCCGTAAATACGGGGGTTGGCGCTTGCCGGGATATTCAGGATATGAAATTTTGAAGTCTGTACAAACTGCCAGCCGGGCGGCAGGTTCCCCTGTTTACGGATATAGTTCTGCTGATCATGATCTTGCGTTACAAACGAATAGTTGCGTTGAGCCGGATCAAACTGATAACCTGTGGGAGAGACGGTACCCGTCCATCCTTCCATCACAGTGATGAAGTAATAACCTGTGTCGTTGGTGATCACATCTGCCAGTCCGGAAATTTCAAGAGTAACATTCTGTGCAGGGTTACCTGTAGATTCATCTGTAATTTTTCCCGAAATGAGATAGACCGGAGGGGCAATGTAATGTGCAATGAAGTTTTGACCGTCCAAAGCGGAAGTTACATTGGAATAAAGAATGCTGTCGGGTTCAAAGTAATAGTTTTCGGCGAAGGGTTTGGCCGTTCCGCTCCATCCTTCATGAACGGTCTTGCTGTAGTTGCCATTCATATCCGTAAATGCCGGGAACATGCCGGTAAACTGTATTTCTGTATTCGGAAGGCCTTGGTTTTGAACATCATCGATTATTTTCCCACTGATTTCCCAGGTAGTTACCTGGATTACATTCACCATTACATCATCTGAGCCGGTACAGCCCAGATTGTCGGTTGCATAAACCGTGTAGAGCGTTGAGGTTACCGGTCCGGCCAGGGGGTCGGGGATCAGTGGATCGCTCAGATAATCTTCCGGTGTCCATTGGTAATCAAAGGGGGGCGAATTGCCGGTGGCGCCTGCATTGAGTTGTGTAACGGTTGTAAGCATGATAGTAACATCCATACCTGCATCCACAACCGGAGGTTCATGCACAATTACGGAGATCGTATCAGATGCAAACTGAAATTTCGAATCCATAACCAGTACCCAATAGTTTGTGGTTTGATTTGGACTGACGGTAATGGAGTCTCCAAAGCCGAAGTCGCTCCAAAAATAGTAATACGGTGGTTTGCCGCCGCTAACGCCGGCTTTTATACCTGCGGATTGTCCCTGGCAGATGTCAATATCCGGCCCCAGATCAACTGTCAGGGTTTCCTCCGGGAAATTAAGATATTCGATTTTTGTGGGAAGAATTCCGGATTCAACCACTTTCACCAGGGGCCTCCCGAAGCCGTTCACCATCCATTTGTACTCAGTGGTTTCTGTGGTGATGGGAAATCCGAACCCCAGGGCGTCGATGTAAATGGAGTCGGTTTGTTTTATGTTTGAGATGATCCGGAGCGCCTGGAATGTCCCGAAAGGGGTGGTGATGTTGCCCCATCCGTCAACTGTGTTTTTTCTTTTTTTCACCCTCCCGTAATACCCTAAGTCGGGCACCTGCAGTCCGAAGGAGGAAACGCTGGAGTCAGTATTGCCGTATTGAACGGGGAATTTGTAAACGATGTCGGGATCGTCGTATAAGGCAGGGAGAGGGATGCCATTGATGGTCATACCGCTTCCGACTTCCCTGAAATCATTGGACGATTCCTTGAAAAAGGAATAGATGTCCGTCAACTCAAATCCCGGAATGAGCGTAAATTCGGCCTGTGGGGAGGCAATGGTGCTTACCAGGGGATAAAAGAAAACAAGCTGATAAAGCAGGGGAGTGGTCCAAACGTGGACAAAAGTGTCCGCCTCCTGGGGCAGGAAGGAGGTCAGGGCTGAAAAGTCCCAGTTGTGTCCGGGCCCTGCTGAGGTATAGTCTATACCTGCAGTGTTGTAGGTGACATTGTATCGGAGGGTGTCACCCACTTCCGGCATATCATTGGGCCCAATGGTGATTTGTGAAACTCCGGTGGAAAAAACCAGCCAGAGCATGAATAAGGTAACATGAAATTTCATAGTGATAAAATTTTGTGGAAATTAATAAAAAACCGGGATTGTCAAAGTTTTATGAAAGAAATTTGCTAATGATACTTGACGAAATAGGCTACCTTTTCGAAGGAGGTGATCATGTCATACTCTTCGAGATAAACATGGTCCGGAACGCTGAGGGGTTTCGGGGTGTAATTGAGGATGCCCCTGATGCCGGCTTGTGTAAGTTTTACGGCTATTTCGGAAGCCACTTCGGGCGGGGTGGTAATGATGCCAATGGCTATGTTTTCTTCACTGAGGATTTTTTCAAGCAGATTCATGTGATAGCACTTCACCCCCACATACACTTTATTGATTTTCTCGGGATTGATGTCGAATGCAGCTACAATGTCAAGCTTTGACCTGGTTTCATGAAAGTAGTGAATGATGGCTTTGCCCAGGTTTCCCATACCGATCACAGCCACCTTCTGCCCTTTTTCAGTGTCGATAATAGTACCGATCAGGTTGATCAGTTCTTTAATGTCATATCCCCTGCGCAGGGTGCCGGTGTATCCGATAAGCATAAGATCGCGCCTTACCTGCACTGGGGTGATGTGCAATAAACCGGCTATTTCATGACTGAAAATATGTGTTTTACCCTGTAAAAGGACATTGTTCAGACTTCTGCGATACTGGCTTAATCGTTCGACTGTTTTATCGGGCAACCTGTTTGCAATCATTTTTACTTGTTAAATCATTAACAATGCAAATGTATTAAAATCTTCAAAAGCGCAAGAAAAATATCCGAAAATGTTAAAAAAGATTGTAATATGCTGTTATACAGCGCTGTATTACAAAAAAAATATGCTTTCCGGATATTGTACGTCGGCGAGAAACAAGCCATGCGCGGGGACTGAACGCCCGGCTTTTTTTCTATCGCGGCTTTCAATGATGTCAATGAAACTTTTGATGCCGGTTTTTTTCAGGCCCACATCCAGTAATGTTCCGGTGATGGCTCTGACCATATTCCTCAGGAAGCGGTCGGCCGTTATGGTAAAAATCAGCCGGTGTTCTTCCTGTGCCCAGTTTGCACTGAAAATCCTGCATTTTGTTGTTCCTTCGGGAATCCCTTTGGTAAAGGCTTTGAAATCGCTGTATTCCTTTAACAGGAGAGCCCCTTCATTCATAAGCTTCAGATCGGGTTGTTTGAAGACATACCAGGAATTCCTCCGAAGGAAAGGGTCCTTCTTAAGGCTGATATTATATCTGTAGGTTCTGTTAACAGCATCAAAGCGTGCATGGGCCTCAGGTTTGACCGGTATGATTTCATACACTGCAATATCCTGTGGAAGAATGGCATTTGTTCTGTCCCTGTAGAAAGACGGTTCTTCTTTGAGTGGCGTTTCCACATCGAAGTGTGCGAAATACTTCATTGCACCAACCCCTGCATCGGTCCTGCCGCATCCCACCACGTTGATGCTCTCTGAAATACATTCCGACAATGCCTGGTTGACCACTCCCTGTACGCTCTTCGCATTGTCCTGCAATTGCCACCCGTGGAAGTTCGTGCCGTCGAAGGCAAGCTTTACAAAATATCTGTGCCTCCCCATGTTTTACCCGGAATAGCCCATCACCTCACAACCAGCTTTGTTCTTAATTTCGAGCCTTTTGTAGTAACTTCAACCAGATACAGGCCGCCTGACAGGACGGAAATATCCAGGCTGTTTTCCTCCGGAATTTCTTTCAGTATAACACGTCCGAAGCGGTCGTACACGGTCACAAACTCTATCTTCGCTTTAAGTGATTTACTGATGAAAATCAACCCCTCAGAAGGATTGGGATAGATCATTTCCCTGAAAATAAAACCTGGTGATTCATTGATCTGCTGTTCATCACAGGCCTGTTGCACCTGCTCCGGGTCGGCACAGCCTTCGGCATTGTTCTGAATGGTCAGGGTTATTCCCGGATCAATGAGCGAATGGCAGATGCTTTTGACATCACAATCGGCAAGGACATCATTGCTGATGATGAAAATTTTCACAAGGTCGTCATTGGCGATGTTTTCCAGGCCTGCAAGGCTCTCCAACATATCATTGTTTTGTATGCTTATCATGGTTCCGGCTGACAGGAGGCCGGTCAGGGAATGGATGCCGGTAAGCGCTATGTTGTCTTCAATCTTCAGCCACCCTCCGATGGAAGTCAGTTTTTCAAGCCCCGTGAGTTCCGCCAGGTTCTTGTTTTCAATGATTTCAAGTTTTCCCTCAATGCTCACCAGGCTGTCAAGACCTGTAAAGTTTGCAATGAGAGAATTATGGTCAATGATCAGGTCGCCCCCGATATGCTGCAGGTTGACCAGCCCTGAAAGGGATGTCAGCGCCATATTGTTGGTGATGGTCAGTGAACCCCCGATGGCAGTGATATTGGATAAACCATCCAAATCCACGATCTGGGCTCCGTTGACCAAAACATCACCTTCAATGACGGTGCATTCAGGATAAGCATTGGGAAAATCCATCACCTGAAACTGGTTTTTAAATTCGATACCTTCAGGCAGGCAACTGTCTGAATACCCTGGCGAAAATAAAATCATCACCAATCCGGAAAGTAATAGCAATCTTTTCATCAGGTAAAAATTTAATACGTCAAATGTAACTATTTTTTAAAAATCCATGCATCGGTTTTTTTTCCCGGTAAAAAAGAATTACTTTTACTTTAAGAACGCAAAACTATAATCAGATGAAGCATGGAAACATTGTAAGACGATCCCTTTTACCGGGCTTATTGTCTCTTAGCGCCATAACGGTTGTATGCCAGACACTTCCGGATACGTTTGACCTGAGGCATTACAACGGGAGTAACTATGTTACCTCTGTTAAAAGCCAGCAGGGCGGCACCTGCTGGACTCACGGCGTTATGGCCGGGCTTGAAGGGAATTTATTGATAAACGGAAACTGGTCAGCTGCCGGCGAAACCGGAGAGCCCGCCCTGGCCGAGTACCATCTGGACTGGTGGAACGGGTTCAACAGTTATTACAACCAGGATCTTGACCCGCCCTACAACAACGGACAGGGCCTCACGGTCCACCAGGGGGGCGACTACAGGGTGACCACCGCCTATTTGTCGAGGCTCGAAGGTGCAGTCAGGGATTCGGACGGACAGTCATACAGCACACCTCCGTTGCGGAGCGACAGCGGGTTTCATTTTTACTACCCTCTCGATGTGGAGTGGTACACAGCCGGACCGAACCTTGAAAACATGGATTTGATCAAGTCAAAGATCATGGAACACGGTGTCATGGCCACCTGCATGTGTTACAACAGCACATTCATCAACAATCAGTATGAGCATTACCAGCCTCCTGCCAGTACGCTCGATCCCAACCATTCCGTGGCCATTGTCGGCTGGAACAACAACAGGGTGACCCAGGCGCCTCTTCCGGGAGCCTGGCTCTGCAAGAATTCCTGGGGCAGCGCCTGGGGAAATAGCGGTTATTTCTGGATATCTTATTATGACAAACACGCCTGCCGGAATCCGGAAATGGGCGCTGTTTCGTTCATACATACAAACTTGCTTCCGTTTGATTCGGCCTATTATCATGATTATCACGGCTGGCGCGATACGCTCACCTCGTGCAATGAGGCATTCAACGCCTTCACCGCTGCTGTAAATGAAAGGTTAGAGGCAGTGAACTTCTTTACATGCATCGACAGTGTGAGTTACAACGTGGTCATTTACGATGATTTTATGAACGGGGAACTACAAAATCCCCTGGCTTTCATATCTGGTTTTGCTGCACACACTGGACTTCATACCTGCCTTGTTGATCCGGTTGTGATGCTTGCCGGCGGAGATGATTTCTTTGTTTATTTAAAAGTTTCCAAAGGGGGAATTGCCTACGACCGCACATCCGATGTTCCGGTGTTGCTCGGGGCCGACACCCGGGCGACCGTTCCATCCACTGCCTCACAGGGGGAGAGTTATTACATGTCGTCCAAAGGCTGGCTGGATTTCTATAACTATCCTGACCCGTCCGGATATCTGAATACCGGCAATTTCTGCATCAAAGCGCTGGTGAAACATGCCGGGCCTTTATTTCTGAATATGAAGGTGATTCTTCAGGGGCCTTTTTTTGGAACCGGAATGTCAGTTAATCTTAATGTTTATGGCGAATTGCCGCTGGCACAGCCCTACAATGTTGCCCCCTGGTTTTATAACGGCCCTGAGTCTGTTGTAACCATCCCCAATTCCGCTGTGGTTGACTGGATTCTGGTTGAACTCCGCGATGCCCAGGATGCGGCTTCGGCAGACTCAGCCGCCGTCGTGGCTCACCAGGCTGGGTTCCTGCTCACCGACGGCTCAATCGTATCCACCGACGGACAATCATTTCTTCAATGTAACGATTTAAACATTCAGCACTCTTTGTTTGCCGTTATCCGGCACCGCAACCACATCGGGGTCATGTCGGCAACGCCGCTGACGGAATCCGGAGGTGTGTATGTGTATGATTTTACAACAGGCGCCGGGCAGGCACATGGCGGGAGCAATGCCCATTCGGAAGTAGCGCCGGGTGTCTGGGGTATGACAGCAGCCGACGGCTATCCTGATGACCAGATTAACAACGCCGATAAACTGGAAGTCTGGATACCTGAGGCCGGACAATCGGGATACTACCGCGGGGATTTCAATTTAGACACCCAGGTAAACGGCGTTGATAAGGTTGACCTGTGGATTCCAAACACCGGACTGGGGGGGCAGATTCCGTGATGCCAAAGAGGGATTTGTTTTGAATTTTCCTGTATGGTACTTTTTTCATTATCAGTTTTTGGTGCCTTACAACGGATTGCAGCTATGCATAGTAGCCGTTTAGCGGGTTTCGTCACTGTCAACGGATGTAAATTTTATGCGGTACTCTGCTGTTTCAGTTTGCTCCTTTATAAGTTATTGGGCATAGGCACTGTTATTGTTGCACTTACTTGACTTTAAAGTTCCAGTTTATTATTGGTAATGATCTTGTTTCATTTTTGTTCCAAAGACCGAATTGAAATCCTTTTAGTTTAATTGTTTTATTTACAAGTCCGATTTGTACACCTTTTGTTAAAGCAGCATGATTTACAAGTCCAATTGATATCCCGTTAATTTGCTCGTATAAATTCCAAAGAAAATTAAATGAAAGACCATTTATTTTTTCACCCATGCTCATCCACAGTGAAAATGAGATTCCATTCACTTGGTCTGTAAATGTTCCTAATGGTGAAATTATAAGTCCATTATGAATTGCTTTTTTAGGTAAAGTGTCTTGCAGGATTAAGGAATCTGAGATTTCATTCGCATGAAAATCCTTAAATTTCATTTTATTTATATAAAAAGTCTGGAAAAATCCCTGTCCTGGTATTTGTAGATTTAGTCCATGCGAGTATTTCGTATAAGGTCTGTTACAAATTGCTTCTGAACCAACAGGTCCAATTGATATCCCGTAAATATTTTTTGATGCTGACGGTATTAACCAAATGACAAATCGGTCTTTTGCCTTTTTATTAAATTCTAAAGAGTCACTTTGCGAAAATGAAAAAGTTCCTGAAAGCAGAAACAATAATATCATTGAAATAATTCTCATTCTCTTGGTTTTGCAGATAACAGTTGGATAATGTTTCGTTTAGTTTATTTAATTCTTGTGTTTATTGTAAATTTGTATATGATATAAGAGATTCAGAGGTTAATGCACTATTTCAATTGTAAGCTACTTGCAAAGTAACTTTGCAACCCCAAGAATAAAACATTTAGTGTAACATGATAATGTATCTTTAATGTGCAATCAAAATTCTTAATATCCACAAGTATACAGTTTAAAACAGCGGAAAGATAGAAACCTAATTCATTTTCTGATTTAATCCGTATAACTCGTTTAATATCTTAGCAATGGCTACTGTTTCCCTTTTATTTCTTCCCGTTGTCTGAACAACCAATCCATACCCGGCGTCTGTCCATGTAAGGACAATTTCTATCACTCCGGATGGGTGAATTTTACGGATAAAATTTTTCTCTTGGCTGTTAAAGGGCAGAGAGTTAATTACTTTAACAATGAAGATAGATTTTACAAGCCTTTTTGAGAATAAATACAATACATCCTTTCCATGGTCATTCCTTAGGTGAATCTCTTTTTCCTTTGCCGGAATTTCGCAATACACCAGGTCTATTTTTTTGAGCGAGTCTTTCCACCTGGAAAAAACTTGGTCATCGAAATCCGTGGGAATTGATGCGCACAGCACTTCCTCACTTATAAGTTTATTTCCATGAACTATTTCCAAAAGATATTGAAACGATTCCCAAAATTTCTCCGGACGGAATCCTATTCCAATAGTGCTAAGCAAATAAGCCGATGCCAGGCCGATGGTTTGTATTCTATTTCCATTTTTCCTGATAAAATAATCCTTTTCAATGTATTTTGTTTCTTCCTCCGACTCTTCATCCAGATAAGGATAACGATATGTGCTCAATAGCAGGGTACGAAAAGTCGCATTTCTGAAATCATGGCAAAAATCATTTAAGGTATACTGCGGAAGGATTTCTACACGGTCAAATGGTTTATCATACCTTATTTTTCTGAACCCATTCGCTGAGGCCTCCTTAAACGTTTCTAAATAAAGTTGGATTCTTACGTATGCTTCATGATAATTATTTGCCAATGGAAAAACCGAAAGTTCATTAAAACACAAATCCATATCAGATCAGTTTAAGGAGTTGGTGTGACCATGTGTCGAGGAAATTTTTCGGGTAGTCGCTGAGTTCGCCCCGCTTGTCAATTTTAATTTTTGCTACCTCTGTGTATTGCTCTGTCTCTGTTGTAACTTTGTCAAAGAAATAGATACTTACATCCTGCTTATCAATAAGGCCTTCTTTTACTGCCACCCTTACTCCATTGATAATGTGGTCGCTATGCGTTTCAACGAATAGCTGGGCACCATTGGCAGCCGCCAGGGCCATGAGCTTTCCGAGTGCAGCCTGCCCATTCGGGTGAATGTGCGACTCCGGGTTTTCGATAATGATGGTTTTACCCTTTCCGGCTATCAATAAGGAAGTTATTACCGGCAAAACGAAAGAAATACCGAAACCTACATTGGACGGTTTAAAGGCAGAGGTTTTGCCCTTTGCAAGTTCAAACTCATAATTCAGTAACACTTTGTCTACGTGGGGAACTTCGATAACATTAAGCCTGACGCCGGGGGATATTTCTGTCAGCCATCCGTTTACCTGGTTAATCAGGGATGGATCTTTGAAAGAAGGGTGTAATAGGCTTTTTGCCACTTTGCGGCTGTAACCGAAGGCATGCAGAAAATGAACAGTGTATTCGCCCCTGTCTCCCAGGTCGTTGTTTGAAATTATTCCTGTATGGGTTTCATAAATGTCCTGTGGGCCAATGTGATCGGCTTTGAGGTAATGCAGGTGAAGAAACCTGTCCCTGTCTGATACAAAATAGATGCTCAGGTTAGAGTCAGCCAATTCAAGCATATTGGCTTCAGGTTTATAAATAAACTTCATAGTATATCCTGAATTATCCTTGAAATCCAGGCCGAATTCAATGAACTCCTCCTTAGCGAACTGGTAAAGAGCGTCCTTTCCTTTGCCAATATTGACGATGGGCCCGTTCAGCAAGAGGCCGGGTGCGCCTCTTTCAAGACTTTGTTTAAGCAGTAATATAATCTGTAACAGGGATGATTTGCCCATCCCGTTAAGCCCGGCAAACAGGTTGAGTGAAGTTGTTTCAATCTCAATATCCTTAAGCGATTTAAAATTATTAACCCTGATTTTGTTAATCATTGTAAAATTTGGTTTATAATGTTTTTAATAGTTCCGAACCTTTCCAATACCTCATATTTGCCGCCGGTACCAGAGGTGATCACCCTTTTGAACTTTTCATCTGCTTTCATTAACTCAACAAACTTCGACATCAAAACCCCTTTAGACCTCCTAATGGCAGATTTTTGTTCCCCTGTAAGTCTGGCAAGGTTTACCGACCACACCTCGAACAATGCCTTGTTGATCGGCTTTCTTCTTTTCGGGTAGAGGTCTGTTTTTCTGAATGCCCAATCACCGAAGATATCAGACGCAAGGATCATCGCTGCGTTGAAATCTTCTTCAGATTTTACTAACTGGGTCTCAGGAATATCATAGATTTGAGACATCGTTTTATTAAGGTACGAATCAAGATCAGGTACATATTTCTCAGGATCATTAAGGTAAAATGCCAGGAAACGGGTAACGAATTCCCTGTCCAGCATCTTTTTGGGACTGATTTTATTTCCTGTTGCCTTCTTAAAAGATTCTAACCCGGCCAGCCTGGCGACAAAATTTGCAGGTCTGCCCTGGTTTAGCGCATGTCTTATCTCTTGTGGTTCAAGTACAAGACCTCCCGTGTTGATCCTTTTAAAAATGTTGTATTTAACTTTTGCAGGAGTGCCGGGCTTGATGATGTAAGCAATGATCTGTGTTTCTTCTATTTTTCTCTGAAGCGGCCTGGGAAGGTCATCAAAGGTTTTGGTTTCCAAATCCTTTAAAAATTCCAGACCTTTCAGGCTCAGTGTTTTGTCAATTATAAAATTCCTTAAACTGCTTAACCTCTGTAACCCGTCCACTACAAGCCATTTATTGTCATCTGTACCGTCGAAATAAAAAGCAGGCAAAGGAAAACTGATCAGGATAGATTCAATAAGCCGGCTTTGTTTTTCAGGGTTCCACAGATCATCGCTACGCTGAAAATCAGGATAGAGATCTATTTCAGGAGGAATTGTTGACAGTCTTTTCATTAGGAGCGAAAGGGTTGGTGATTTGGTATCAATGTCAATATCAGAAGGGTTGAAAGGATCTTCCATTATCGTTGTGCCAACATCCTCATCTTCAACTGTTATTTCCTGGAATAGATCCATGTCAGTTTCGTTGATTTCCATTAGTGTGATTTTAAGTCGAAAATTTTAATTTGTAAAATTAATTAATTCTGACAAACAATAAGATTGCGGGGAATTTGTAATAATAAAGACTTATCCATGCATTTGTTTCTGAAAAATCGCTTTTGCACGATAAACTTGTAGGAATAAAGTTTTTATTATGATGAAAACAACACTGTTTGGAAACCTTTCTCCAAGGATGTAAAAATTTGATTTTAGTTCCCTGAATTCTTGGTTCTGCCTCCCCCGGTTCCACTACTCCGGTACCTGTCCGCCCAAACCTGTATTTGGTATCCAGACATCGTTTTTGTCTCCGTTGTTCACCTGTCCGTCTAAATTGTAATCTGCTGCATGATATCCCTGCAGGCCGGCGGAGGGTATCCACACATCATTTTTGTCCCCGTTATTCACCTGTCCGTCTGCATTGCCATCGGCTCCGGCAAGCGCCCATGTTCCCGGAGCGACCTGTTTGCAGGCGTTTTCCCCTCCAAAAATGTTCAGGGGATCAGCGGTGAAATCAAAAATGAAATCATTTCCTGTTTTTTGAATATGCACAGCCGACATCACAGGAAGATGATTCCTGTGATATATAACTGCATACAAGTTGTTTTCTTCCGTAAGAAACACCCTTGGCGGAGTCAGGCCGTCGCTGCCTCTGAGCCTGCCTTCCTGATCGATAAAACAGGCTGATTTACACACTGTGGAATCGGGAACTGCCGAACAGGGAGGTCCGGAACTTTTACGCAATTCCACCAGAATCCAGTCCACGATCTCCTGCGAAGGCATTCCCGACACCTCCTCATCTCCCTGGTGGTGCCACGGGGCGGCAGAATAGGGGTGTGACAGCGGGAGTGCATCTGAAAGACCGGATGCCATACTTCCCGATTCAAAAGGCCCTTCAAGGAATGCCCTGAAGTCGAGCCCCAAGGTGCCTGTTTCGTAAACGGTAACGGTTTTTTCCTTTGTCGAAAAACAAATGTTTTTATAGTCAACGGTAAGACTTGCGTCAAAGCGGCCGGCAGACCCGTACGTATGGGCAATGTCGCCGGATGTAGCATAAGTTATCCCGTTTTCTCCTGTTTCCCACAGGTAATGTATTTCAGGTGAAAAAACAGTGTCAGCAGGCCCGGAAACGGCCACTGCATCGATTTCGTTCCAATAGGGTACAGCTTCGGTGTTCATGGCTATCCTCACCCCGGCCACCCCGAAAGATGTCAGTTCAAAATCAACAATGAATTCCCGTGCGGCGAGGGCAAGGGGCTCCGCTGTTCCTTCCCACACGGCAACCATTCCGCCCGAATCGGGCAGTACGTACACCGTATCTATTGCCCCCGGATGAAGGGTTTCGTAGATCATGACCCTGTTAATCCTCCGGGGTTCATCAAATCCAACCACAATGAATTCCCTCTGCCCGCAGGCGGTCAGCGGGGCCCAGGCTTCGTGATAATCGCCGTAAAGCGGATAAACATCCGGCTCTCCTAAAACCTGCTCTTCCGACCACCACCATTCAGGATATGGCGGGGGAGGGGTGTAACGGCTGCTGAATGCCAGAACAGTGTCGGCCCAATCCGTAAAGGAAAGGATCACACTGTCAGCCCCAAGGCTGCGATCCGTGAAATGAACGGGATTTCCAGAAATTTCATTCTCGAAGGTGAAATCTGCCAAGGGTGTAAATCCTACGTCAATAAGATTTTCAACCCTGACAGAATCACAGCCGGAGGCATCGCAAACGGTCAGACTTACCCCGTAAATGCCTTTTGTGGTGTAAGTATGAACAGGATTTTCCTCAGCGCTTGATTCTCCGTCGCCAAAATCCCATAAACGGTTGTTTATCTGGCCGGGAGAAGCCGACATTTCGGTAAACTGAACCGTCAGGGGGAGACATCCTGCTGTGTCGCTCACGGCAAATTGAGCGGCTACTGCCCGGTTAATCGTGAAATTGGCTGATATCCCGTATTGTGAAGTGCAATGATAAACGCCGAAATCTCCCGGACCAACACCGCTCAGATAAAGGTCGGGTGATCCTGCGCCCGGGACAGGCACATCGTTTTTATACCATTGAAACGGGCTTCCGTATAGTCCTGACGCCAGCCTTACGGGAGCTCCGACCAGGGAATCGTTGCGGAACAGCAATTGCTTGTCTGTGCTGCCGCTGAGCCTGATTTCATGGTTATCCCACCCTCCTTCGTTCACGGCATTGCCTTGAATATCTGTGATGAGATGGTTTTCACCATCGATGATCGCGCCATAATTCGTAATGTTTCCTTCGATGACAAGGGTGTGGTCAATTCCGGTGTTTTCAATGGTGTCATAATTAATAACCGCACCCCTCAGCAGTATGTTGTTGCCATAGATTTTGATCCTGCCTTCCAAGCCCATGTTTTCAACAATGGCATCCTGTATGTATGCGCCTCCCCGAAGAGAAAGATTACCTTTATTGCCGGAGAGTGTGATTTCCCTGAGGAAAGCAGTACCGCCCGATAGCTGCAAACCTGCCATGTGTCCCAGAACCAATGTGTTTCCGTTGAAATCGATTCTGGTGTTTGCAAAGGACAGGGATGAGCCGGCAGAAATCTGTTTCGTGCCTGTGACCAGCAGTTCGGCGCCCGCAAACACTACACCAGGGGCAAAATGTATGTGTTGGGGTGCATAACCTGTCAGTGTAGTAGTATAGTTCGTCCAGATGAAATTGTTGGTAATGTTCCCTGAAACAAAAAGATTCAGCAGGCCGGTCTCATCCCTGATGACCCCGTTATTGACTATGTTTCCCTCAATAAAACAATTGTGGGCGCTTGATCCGTAATTTTGAAGGGTGTCTAAAACAGTCACATTTCCGAAGAAAAAGTTATAGTTGTTGCCTGTCTGCACAACTCCCCGCAGGTGTATATCATGCAGGGCCGTGTTTTCGAGGTAGGTCCCGTTGCGGGTTTCAAGGTAACCGTCATTGCCGGTGATGACGATGTTTCGCAGGTATCTGTTTCCACCTTCGGTGAAATTGATATAAAACATACCTTTTTCAGGCAGGCACAATGTATCGTAATTGAAATTGATCCTGGTGTTTAAAAATCTGAGATCACTATGTGCAACGATCTTTTGAGGTCCGTCGGTAATCAGCATATACGATCTGATGAAGCATTGTTCCGCCATTTGGATTTCCCGGATGCCGCTGCCCGTGATTGTAGTGGAGTAGTTGTTCCAAACCCCATTGTGGGTAATGTTGCCATGAATATATAGGTTGAGATAGGAGGATCCATTGAGGATGCAACCATTGTTTGTCAGGTCCCCGGTAATACTGGTGAAGTGAGTGGATCCGAAATTCTGCAGGGTATCTTCCACAACGAGGTAACCGGTGAAGCTGACGGCGTTGTTTCCGGTCATAACCACCCCCTGAAGGATCATCCTGTCGGCCGTAACATCCTGAAGATAAGCGCCATTTGTCATATAAAGGATGGAACTGTCGCCCCTGATCACCACATTTCTGAGGTAGTTGCCCCGGATACTGATTCCGGAACTCCGTGGAAGATACAATTCCCTGTTATCAAGCATGACATTGGTTTCTCGGAAGTTCAACCCGTGCTGGCTTGCCAGATGTCCGGATGGTTTGGTGGATTGGAATTGGTTGCATTGAAAATAGCTGTCTCCCTCACAGTCGATCTGCTGGATGCCGCTGCCTGCCAGGTTCACCGACCAGGTTTGCCAGGCGCCGGCATTTCTGATATTACCGTGGATCGTCATGAAAAGCAATGAGCCCCCATTGCTGATGATCCCTTCGTTGGACAGGTTGCCAAAGGCTGTAATGTACCTGTTTCCGGTGATTCCGGCAAGAGAGCCGCCCGGAGCAATACAGATATCATAACAGGAATGATTCAGCAGCAGTGTCACCGGTCCGGCAATTATCACCGTATCGTTCATTCCGGGCACAACCCCTTCCGCCCATGTGGAAGGATTGTCCCAGTTTCCGCCGCTGACTGTGGAATGAATCAGTTGCTGCGAAAACAAAGCGGTGATTTTAAAAATAATGATAACGAGGGATGAAAGGCGAAGAATGACATTTTTCATACTCAAAATATTTCATTGTGGTCAGATGTGCAAAAATATACCGGCTTGAAATACAGGGCAATACGCAAATCTGCTTAAATTCTTATACGGGAATTTACGTAATGAAAATCCGGGGGGTAATAAACCATGGATTACGGGTCAGAACTCCACAATATTATTCCTGAGGGCATATTTCATCAGGTCGGCTAATGACCGTAAGCCCAGCTTTTTCATGATGTTGTTTTTATGCGTTTCGACGGTTCTGACACTGATGTTGAGGCGGGCGCCAATTTCCTTATAGCTGAGACCTTCAAAGATATGAATGATGATTTCCTTTTCGCGCGGAGTGATTTCCTGTCTTTCATTTCCGGGTGTGTCAGCGCCTCCTTCCCTGGCCATTCTCACAAAGGCCTTAAGCACGGTTTGCGCCACAGAGTCGGCAAAGTACTCTTCCCCTGCCTGCACTTTCCTGATGGCCGTTACAATGTCGGTGTGTCCGGAGTCTTTGGGGATAAAACCTTTCGCACCGGCCCTGACAGCCTCATAAATGTTGTCTTCACCCGTGTTGGCGGTTAAAATGATAACGGCAATGTCAGGATAGTCCTTTTTAAGCCGCCGGGCTATCTCAATACCCGATAATCCGGGCATGGAGATGTCGAGGAGGATTACTCCGGCTGAAAGATGCGGAAGGATTTCAAAAAGTTCATCACCGTTCCGGGCTTCTCCTGTTATTTCAATATCAGCATACATCGACAGAAGTATTCTGATCCCCTGTCTCACAATCCTGTGATCGTCCACCAGGATGACTTTTATGGTTTGGTGTTCCGTGTTCATCGATTAATTTGCTTTGCTGCATCAAGGGTAAAGTAAAACGTTGCGCCGTTTCCGGGAGCGCTTTCCACCCGGATTTCGCCTCCGTTTCTTCTGATGAATTCATGGCAGAGTATCAGGCCCAGACCTGTTCCCTTCTCATTGCTGAACTGCACGGCATCCTGTGTTTCCGAACCAATGCTGAGTGTGTCGGCCTCAATGCGGAAAAGTTTGGAAATATCATTTTCGCTCAACCCCACCCCCTGATCTTTCACTTTCACTGTCACTTTACCTTCCTTTTGAACGGCGTTTACGGTAACCTCTTTCCCGGGCCATGAGAATTTAACCGCATTCACGGTCAGGTTCCGCAGTACGGTCTCAATCATATTCCTGTCAGCCAGGACAAGGGTTCCGCGTTGAATATTATTTTTCACTGAAATGGATTTCTTTTTGGCCATCGGCCGGGTATAAGAACAAACTGCCTCCGAAACGGCATATAAATCAAAGCGCTCCATTGTAACATCCATTCGTCCCGATTGAGACATTGACCATTGCAGGAGGTTTTGCAGGAGTGAATAGGTTGATTTCATTGAATCATCAAGCATATTCAGATATTCCTGTTGCTGTTCTCCGCTAAAGTTTTTAAAATTGTCCCTGAAATAATCGAGAAGGGAACGCATCGTGCCCAAAGGGTTTTTCAGATCGTGGGCAATGATAGAGAAAAATTTGTCTTTGGTGGCATTAAGATGAGAGAGCCTTTTCTCTGAGTCTGTCAGGAGACGGTTGATTTCCTCTAATTGGACATTTTTACCGGCTAACATTTTTGCCGTCATTTTTTTAACGAGATAACTTCGGGCCAGCAGCAGAGCAATAACAGCAATCATTATGGCCGATGCCAGAAAAAAGATTTTGCTGTTTCTTTCCTTTTTCACCTCCATTTCCCTGAGTTTGCGGTCTTTCTCATTTTTTTCGGCGAGATAGCGCATCTGCAATTCCGATATTCTGCTTCCGGTAGCGGTTTGAAGGCTGTCTTTCAGGGCATTGTATTTACTCATATAGCTGAAAGCCTTAGAGTAATCTTTTTTATGCCTGAACAACTCTGAATAGTAATGATATATTTTGAGCCTGAAATCGGCCAGTTGTTCGGCATGGCAAATTTTCAGCGCCTGTTCAAGATAATCAAGGGATTTATCGAAATCATACATCATGAAATAATGCTGGGCAAGGTTGGAAAGGGTATTCACCATTCCCCGGTAGTGTCCGGCGTCGCTGCTGAGTTCAAGGGCCTCCAGCAAAAGTTCTACTTTTTTTTCGGGGCCTGAAAGTTCTTCTTCCAGAAGGGCTATATTGCTCAGCGCAACGGCCATGTATTGCTTATACCCAAGTTGTTTGTTTATTTCATAAGCTTTTTCATAACACATAACGGCAGAATCCGTTGCCCCTTTGCGTTGAAAAATTATCCCTAAATTGTTCATCGATGATGCAATATCGCCCTGATCATCAAGTGTTTTCCTTATTTCGTAAGAGGCTGAGTAATATTTATGGGCTTTTTCGAGGTCGCTGATCAGAAAAATGCTTCCCATCAGATTCAATGTGTTTGCCTCTCCTTTCCGGTTGCCTGATTTTCTGAAAAGAGCAAGGGCTTTGCGGTTATAAGCCAATGCATTGACTGTATCTCCGATATCTTTATAAATCAGGGAAAGATGATTGAAGTTGCGTGCAATTCCGGACAGGTCACCCGTGCTTTCAAACAGGTTGCCGGCCATAAGAAAATGGTCGGCTGCAATATCAAAGTTGATCAGGTAATAATTGGCCTGTCCTAAAATTTCATAAATCTCAGCCTTTATGCCCTGATTTTTATCTTTCTCATTCAGCCTGAGCGCCTCTGTGGCCAGCCGGATCATCTCATCCGGGCTTTTTCTGTCGATATCCCTTGCCCTTCCGAGGAGAGTTGCAATTTCATCATGTGAGCCGTTGCCCTGCCGGGGAGCGGGCGTTATAGCCATCAGCGGCAAAACCATAATCAGAAAACAGCATCTGTTTACAAAGGCTGACATACGCGTCATTTTTGAATACGAATGTACCAAAAGAATGGATATCTTTATCAAAATTTTAATGACCGGTGATGAAGCTTTTGATTTCCTGCTTTTTGATGTGGGTCTTTTTACCGTATGTAAGCGGGCAGCCCGGATTTCAGTTTCAGAATTACGGCAGTGGCATATTTAGCCCTGGAGACAACCCTCCATTTCGCAGTGATTCAGTTATAAATCCGTTGACACAGACTTACTGGGGGCAGGCATGCTATTACAACGATTCGTGCCCTGCTGATGCGGGGGGCAGTTGCGGGCATTCGCGGACGGGCTGCGGGGCAACGGCCATGGCCCAGATGATGAGGTTTCACCAATTTCCGGTTTCAGGGGCCGGGAATATTTCTTATTCTCATCCCGTGTACGGGGAAATAGTGGCGGATTTTGGCAATGCGGTTTACAACTGGCAGGAAATGCCCCCGAACCTTACTGTGTACAGTCAGCCCGGAGAGGTGGCCTCAGTGGCCCGGATTATGTTTCATGCCGGCGCTGCCGTTGAGATGGATTATGGCGCCACAGCATCTTTCAGCGGTACAACAAGCATAAGAAATGCTTTACCCGAACGTTTCGGCTATTCCACCAGGGCCCAGCTGCTGAAAAAATCACATTTTGCCGATTCGGTATGGGTGAGTTTGCTATTGAACGAACTGGATCATGGAAGGCCGGTATTTTACGCGATATCCTCCGGCACAGGCGGCCATTTTGTGGTGCTGGACGGTTATGCAGGGAGCGGCTGTTTCCATTTCAACTGGGGCAATGGCCTTCAGGCCGGGTACAATAAACTGCTTTCGGAGCTGCCTGTTGTGCAGGAGGCCATCATCGGAATAGAACCCGACACTGTGCCTTCAGGGGATGTCAACCGTTTTTTGGCCAGGTTTTGCAGGTTTGATGACGGAAGCGGGATGCGGAATTATGAAAATAATTCCTCTGCCGCTTACCTTATTCAACCTCCGCTGGCGGATAGTCTGGCCTTGTTTTTTACCCTCATCGACCTTGAGGATAACAACGATACACTGACCATATATGACGGGCCGGATGAAAATTCGCCGCTGCTTGGAACCTACACCGGAGGCGGGTTGCCCGGGCATCTTGTTTCCTCCTCCCCGGAAGTGTTGCTTACTTTCACTTCCGGCGATACCCTCACCGGGAAGGGGTGGGGTGTGGAATACACTACCTTTGTCAGTGGTGAAGTATCCGGGCTTGTGGTACTTACTGATACTGCCGGTGCGGTGGAAGATGGCAGCGTGCCCTCAAATTATGAAAACCACACCGATGCTTACTGGCTGATCAAACCGCCCGGGGCCACCTCGGTCACGGCTTCATTCTCCTCCTTTAACACCGAGTTCTGTTGCGACTATCTCTGGATTTACGACGGTGACAACACCGCACCGGAAAACCTGCTGGGAAAATTCTCCGGAACCACTCTTCCTCCTGAAATAAAGGCCTGCAGCGGCGCAATGCTTCTTCATTTCAATACCGATTTCTCCACCACACGCCCCGGTTGGGAGCTTAATTATTCCTCCGGTTACGATGAGGTGTTCATTGATGCAAAAGTAATCCTCGAAGGGCCTTTCAGCGGAAGCGCCATGACAGTAAGCCTGAATCAGCAGGATTATTTACCCCTGCAGCAGCCCTTTTCCAACCCGCCCTGGAATTACCCCGGGTCAGAATCAGTACCGGCCATACCTTCACCGGATATCACGGACTGGGTTTTGATTGAGCTCAGGGACGCCGTTGATGCCCCTTCCGCTTCTTCTGGTACCATCCTGGCAAGACAGGCTGCCTTCCTGTGTAAACACGGCGCCATCGTTGCAACCGACGGTATGTCTCCTTTGCCATTCAGCAACCTTGCCATACAGCAATCCCTTTTTATTGTAGTTATGCACAGAAACCACCTGCCTGTGATTTCATCCGGTCCGGCGGTTAAGGCAGGAGGGGTTTACAGGTATGACTTTTCCGGAGCCGAAGGGCAGGCGTGGGGAGGGCAACAGGCACAGCGGGAGTGTGCGCCGGGTATATGGGCTTTGATAGCTGCCGACGGAAATGCAGATGGCCAGGTTAACAACGCCGATAAGGTCGAAGTCTGGACGGTCAATGCAGGCAGCAGCGGCTACCTGCCGGGGGATTTCAATCTTGATGGTGAAGCAGGCAATACGGATAAAAATGAATTGTGGATACCCTCCACAGGATATGGCAGCCAGGTGCCGGATGCGCATTAATACAGCAATATGAGTCTCTCCGGTGACTCACGAAGGTTTGGTTACCTCAGGCATTTGAGGTTCTCTTCCCCGGTAATCCGGTCGATCAGACCTTTGATGATCATATCGAGTTTTGAACCCCCGGTGTAATCGGCAGGGGCAATAAAATCGGCCCTTTTTTGAACGATGAGCTGCTCACAGACCTCTTTTGGGGAGGGCTTGTCTTTTTTCTTTCTTTTTTTCGGATCATAAACGGCAATAGCCGTTCCACCCTGGTATTTGATCATTTTCATGGCCGGGACGTCCGTTTCTCCGTCGCCGATGTACATCATTTTTGAAAAGGGCATGGGCCGTTCATCCGATGCCACATATTTATTGATCGTGGAGTTGTCCCATGAATTGATGATGCCTTTATTGATCCGGAAAAGATATTGGGTTTTGCTGGTATAATTGATGGCCAGGGCGGGCCACACGGCCACATCGTTGATGTCGAAAACAAATCCTGAAGCAAAAATGTTGGTGAAGTGCTTTGCAATTTTAGTTCCCAGGATAATGTCCCTGAGACCTGAGGATATAATATAGTGAGAGAGGGATGCATTTCTCCCGGCAGCATAAAGGTTGATCCTGTCGAAAAAGGTTTCCACCCCCCTGAAAAAGGTGATCTGTTTCCCATATTCAAGAAAAGCCCTGCGTGTAATGGGAATCTGTTTTTCGAAGGCTTTTTGAAGCATCAGTTGCATATAAGCCAGTATCTCGTCCATGTCGTGTGCTTTTGCCCTTTCGTTGGCCTCTTTCCAGAAAGTTCCGTTATCAATTCCCAGCTTTGGGATGAATGAATGTTCCTGCATGTTACCCGGGGCAAGCGTCCCGTCGAAATCGTATGCAATGGCAATGGAAACAGTCTTTTTCGACATTATTTGATGATATTCGTGCAGTAAAATTACGAAAGAAGTTCAAACCGGAAGAAGGGGCAAGCTGTAAGAAATTATTAATATTACTTTTGCAGCCACTGGATTGATGAATTAAAAAGGTTAAGTAAATACATGGCATTCTTTTACAGGTGGATAAGGTTTGCCCTGCCGTTGGTATCAGTTATGATTGCATGTTATGCGCATGCCCAGCAGACTGCAAAGGTGGTCGATACGGTGTTTTCGGGGGAAAGGGCAGTTCTGCTCCTCGAGAATAAAAAATGGGTCTACCTCGAAGAATATGTAAATATGCAGCGTTATGATTCGCTGTTTTCGCAAAACTGGGTTACAGGTTCTATCCATGCCTACCTTCAGCATAAAAATAAACCCTTACCCGACATAAGGCTGAACCTGCTTGAAAATTCGGAGAAGTTTGTATTTCCGCTGGATACATTCCGGCTGCTCAGGGGTTACACCGGCTACCATACGGGCCTGGATCTGAAAGGGATGACGGGCGATAGTGTCAGGGCTGCTTTTGGAGGGAAGGTGCGTTTTTCGGGCAACATCAGAAACGGTTACGGCAACCTGATCATCATCAGGCATTACAACGGGCTGGAAACGTATTATTCGCACCTTTCGAAAATATCATTGGATACTGACGACTACGTAAAGGCAGGAGATTTGGTCGGGCTGGTGGGCTCAACCGGTCGTGTTACCGGCAGCCATCTCCATTTCGAAACCCGGTACAGCGACTTTGTCATTGACCCTCAAAAGATCATCAATGGACCGGAAAGAAGACTGATCTGTGATAC
>JAFGME010000096.1 GCA_016927695.1 Bacteroidales bacterium | reverse complement strand
TTCTGGAAGAAATGAACCGTTTTTTGCGGGCAAACAAAATCCTGGAAGTTGAGAACCAGCTTGTAAGCAACGAGCGGGGCGGTGCATGGTGCTTTTGCGTGAAATACCTGCCCACAGCGCCTGCTTTTCAGAAAACCGACAATATAAAAAAGGATTACAAAAATGAACTGAGTGAAAATGTTTTTAAGGTTTTTTCTAAGCTTAGAGAAGTACGTAAAAAGATAGCTTTTGATGATGCAATTCCGGCTTATGCCGTATGCACCGATCAGGAACTTGCCGAAATAGCCGCTTTACCCGAAATCAATGAAAAAACTCTGAAAAGCGTCAGGGGGTTCGGCGAAAAGAAGTTCGAAAAATACGGGCAGCATTTTATTCTATGGTATCAAAACAAAGAAGAAGATGAAAAGGGTTGATAATCTTTATGAAATGATTTGCGATCCCGACAACCTGCGGCTGGCATGGCTGAAAGCTAAAAAGGGCAAAGAGGGAAAGGCAGATATAATCTGTTATGGCAAACATCTCCGGAAAAACCTCAGCCTGCTGCGCGATCAATTAAAATCAGGCGTACCTGAAATCGGCAATTATCATTTTTTTACCATCTATGAACCCAAAGAGCGGCTGATATGTGCTGCCTCATTTCCCGAACGGATATTGCATCATGCCATCATGAATGTTTGTCATCCCGTTTTCGAGAAATATCAAATACATCACAGCTATGCCACCCGCATCGGAAAGGGTCAGTTTGCCGCTTTGGATTATGCAAAAGCAAACCAGAAGAAGTTTGAATGGTTTTGTAAACTTGACATACGCAAGTATTTCGACTCCATCTCGCACGAAATATTGTTGCAACATCTGCACCGGCGTTTCAAAGATGAGAAATTACTGGCACTTTTTGAAAAAATCATCAGAAGTTACGAGACATCACCAAATTTTGGCCTTCCCATCGGGAATCTTACCAGCCAGTATTTTGCCAATTTCTTTTTGGCTGTTTCAGACCATTATTTACTCGAAAAAATCCATATTCCTGCATTTGTAAGATATATGGACGACATGGTGTTGTGGCATCACAACAAAATGGAATTGATCGAAGTACAAAAACAGATTGTATCCGGACTGACGAACCGTCTTAATTTAGAATGTAAGCCGGCCTGCATCAACAGCCATGACAAGGGGTTGCCGTTTTTGGGCTATGTGGTTTTCCCGGATCATGTCAGGCTCAACAAGCAAAGCAAACAACGTTTTATCAGAAAATATAAATTTGCCGGAAAAATGTTAGAAAGAAATCAATGGTCACAGGCTGAATATTCTGGTCACATCATACCATTGATTGCCTTTACAAAACATGCAAAAACATACCGGCTACGCAAAAAAGTATTTTATTTGCATCAGGAAACCGGCTAAGGGGCTCCAACCGCGTGTTGCGCGGCGGCAGTTGGAACAACAACGCACAGAACTGCCGCGTATCCAATCGCAATAACAACACGCCAGGCAACCGCAACAACAACAACGGCTTCCGGTTGGCTTTGTCCCCCCAGCTCAAAAGGTATGGCCGGATAGCTACTCATGAACCGGCCGGTTTCCCGTGCCTGCAAAGGCCAAATATTTCTTTGAACCAAAAGGCTGGTAGCTTTCGGGCGAAGGCCTTTTGTTTTTATGATTGTTTAAAAAAGCTGTTAACTTATTAAAATAAATGATTTTTTTATCACTGTTTAACTAACGTCAACAGATATTGCAGCGGAACAAATCATTTACAGGTATACTTTGACGAGGGGTTCATGGCCGGAAGTTACAATTTCCTGACTGTGGATGAAATCAAGAGATTGACTGTTTTTGAAAATGCTGAGAAACATATTTTTTAGCTTTATGTAAAGATAGTGGCCATAAATTTAACATAAAATGAAAAAATGCTGCCATTATCTGTTTTAAGAATAAACCGGTCCGGTGCAGCCATCCGGCACCGCAGGATTTGTCATTCCGCAGGAGCGCAGCCGCCTGCCACTATCCTTCGGGGACCGGGGAATCTGCTCATTTTATTGTGTACAGGCCATACCTTTGTGCCAGTCCGGTGAAATGCGAAGCATTTTCTCAGGGTAATGAAAAAAATGAGCGCCGCCTTTGCTTGTCAGCCCTAAAGCAAACAGAAAGGGTTGTTATATTTTTCTTTTTCTTTAACGACAGCATACTGATAATAAGTTGATGAACCAAAAACCAAATAAAAGGGGTAAGAAGTTTTGGCAGGATTTAATTCATACCACACAGAGCAAGCTTTTTAGGAGGGTGGGGAGAAATATTTAATGGAAGATTACACAAAGAACAGTATTCCATAATATACTGAAAATTAACGGTTTTGCGAAACCAGAGCTGATCAGTTTCAGTTATACTGGGCAACCGGGGTTCAAATTTTTTGCAAGCCCGGTTTGTTGAAGTATAATTTTACATATATTTGAGCAAAATTACAATCCATTCTATTGTTTAACGATCAAAAATGAAGATTATGAAAGTGAATGTTGCCATCCGCAATGTCTTGATCCCCGCCTTATGTGTAAGCCTGATGGTTATCAGCGGGTGCAAATCAAAAGAAAAAGCCTTGTCAACTAGTAAGCAGGGAGAAACTCTCATTGATGTCTACTGCCAGGGATCTGAGTACAATTCCGACAAGGAATACACAAGGGCCAACCAGGTAGGTGAAAGTATTGACCAGGCCACGGCCAAAAAGAAAGCCATGAGCAATGCCAGGGCCGATCTTGCCTCTGCGGTGCAAACGAGAATCAAAGGTGTCATCGACAACTATGTCAACTCCCGCGAATTGAATAATGATGAGGATACCCGGGAAAGATTTGAATCCTTGACAAGGGAGGTGATCGATCAGAAGCTCAATGACGTGAGGACCATCTGCGAAAAAACCACAAAAACAAGTGCTGGGAATTACAAGACTTACATCGCACTTGAAATGGCGATGGACGGCCTGATGGACGCCATGAATTCAAAACTTTCCAACGATGACATCCTGAAGATCGACTATGATTATGAGCAGTTCAAGAAGACCTTCGAAGAAGAAATGAACAAGATGGAGAAAGAGCGGGAAAATAATTAGGTTTATTGCTGCAAGGGGTCAGCAGTTGGGTATTGGTCATGAATTTTCGTTGTATTATTTTAATGATCCTGGCGGGTTGTACTTACCCGGCATTTCCGCAGTCAGACAAATTACGGGATGCCGACAGGGATTACAGTTCTTTTTGCGATACCCTGAAAAAGGAAACCGGCAACAGGGATGGCCATCTGCAGAAGGAAGCAGGCAACCTGCCGCTGCCTGAGAGCTTACCGGAATGGTTGCTGGATTTCCCGCAACCTGAAGGCAACACACTTCTGGCAGCAGGCTTTTCCGATCCGGGCATGGAGGAAGGGGAGGCATACCGCCTGGCTGAAATCAGGGCAAAATCAACGCTTGCTCTGCTCAGCAGGCCTTACATTCGCAGCCTTACCCATCACTTTTCGGGGGAGCGGTCCGGACCGAATGAAAATGAATATCTGTCGAGGTTTGAAAACGGATATAATATTGAGGCCTTTTTCCCTGACACACAAGCAGGATACGAAGTTATACGGCGTGATTTCAACACTTTCGGGGAAGCCTGCGTGCTTATGAAATGGGATCCCACACATATAACACCGGAAAAACCTGACAGCATAAGACTTGAAATGGATATTTACCGCCTGGAGAGGCAGAAAACAGACGTATTTGAGATTGCAGGCATTCTGGAGATGCATGTTACGGGCATTGGCGATGGTCAAACGTTCACTTATTCAGCCCGTTCGATGAACGAGGGTGCAACGATACAGTCCGGCTTTGAGGGGCAGGAGATCAATATCCCGATGTTTTACTGCAGGTATGTGTCATCCGGACACAACGGAGGGGATACAGGAAAAAACCTGTCGTTCGGTTTATGGAAAGCATATATCGAATCTGTTGCCGAAAATATCACTTTACTCTCAGGAGAAGGGAATGTGCATTTTTCACAGGTAGGCGATGACTACTCCGGCACATACAGGTGGCTTTCCAAAGAGTTTTCGGAAACCAATCCCGCTTTCAGGATCAATGGCTTACATATTTATAACAACCGGCTCGCAGCAGATGTGGATTTATTAACCGGGCCCTTTTAATAACGAACCGACATGAAAATTTCAATGATTGTTATTCTTTTTGCAGCCCTGTTTTTTGGCATAGCCGCCCAGTGCCAGACACTGGAAGAGTTCCGGAAAAAGCGCGAAGCCGAAATGTCGGCTATGAAAAAGGGCCAGCACGTTTTTATGCAGAAGATGCAGGAGGACTTTAATGCATACGTAGAGAAAAGGGACAGTGAATTTGCCGCTTTTCTGGCAGAACGGTGGGAGCAATTCCAGACCATGAAGGGAATACCCCTTCCGTCTCCGCCAAAACCCGACCTGACCCCGGAATTCAAACCGGAACAGCATACAGGAGATATCATGAAAATGCCGGTGATAAGCCCTGAGGTGACCACGACGGAAAAACCCGGGCAGGATATGAGGATTCCCCTTATTCAGAAGCAGGATGAAAAGGTTTTTGCTGAGGGAAAAGTCAGGTTTGAGTTTTTCGGGTGCATGGTTGACATCGTGTTCGACAGCCGGATGAAAGCCAGCCCTCCGGCAGCGGCGAACCCGGCCACCATCAGCGGGTTCTGGACAAGCATGGCCCAGACCAACTATGCAGCCATGATCAACAGTTTGCTCGATTATAAAAACAAACTCAATCTGAATGATTATGGATATTACATGATGCTGCGCAAGCTTGCCGGAACCCTTTATCCCCAGTCGGAAAACGGCGAACACCTCATGACATGGGTTATGATGACCAGGTCGGGTTATAAAATCCGTATTGCCTATTCCGGCGACAGGATCAGCCTCCTCATTCCTGCCTATTCCACCTTGTACGCCATAAATTACCTGGATATTGACGGGCTCAGTTATTATATGGAACGCGATCTTGGCCCTTCAGTCTTTACTTACGATAAGGATTATCCCGATGCTTACGGCATCATTGATTTTGCTGTGAAAAGCCCTTTAAACCTGCCCAAAAATGATTTCCGGAGGGAGGTGGGTTTTTCTTTCAACGGCAAACCGTATTCCTTTGTTTTTACGGTTAACCGCAACCTCGTTGACTTTTATGCTGAATACCCCCAGACAGGTTTGCAGGCACGTTTCGATGCGGCGGTTTCTCCCGAAACCAAAGAGTCTGTTTTGAATGCCCTCTCACCGGTCGTCAGCCGTATGTCTCAGCCTGAAGCGGCAGGGTTTTTACTTGGCATGTCACAATTGGCCTTCGGTTATAAAACAGACCAGGAACAATTCGGCAAAGAAAAATATTTCTTTCCGGAAGAGGTGCTGTTTTACCCGTATTCCGATTGTGAAGACAGGGCGGTCTGGTTTTCCTATCTTGTTCAGTCGCTGTTAGGCCTTGAAGTCGTCGGGATCGAATATGAGGGGCATGTTGCAACTGCCGTAAAATTTAATGAGGAGATGGCGGGCGATTATGTGATGCATAAAGGCGCTAAGTATGTGATTGCCGATCCCACTTTTCAGAATGCGCCTGTGGGTATGGCAATGCCTTTGTACAGAAACTCAACCGGGAAGGTCATTGAACCCGGTGGCAGTCTTCTTGCCGGCAACCTTCGTAAATCCATATGGGATCATGCCTTCGAAGCGGGAGGCCAAAAGGGGGGCAATTTCAATGACATAGTTTTTGATCAAAAGGGAAATGCATGCCTCACGGGATACTTTACCGGCGAAGCCACCTTCGGAGTCTTCGACCTTAAACCGGGCGCAGAAAGGGATACGAGGAACTTTTTTGTTGCCTGTTATAACAGCAGGGCAGAGGTTGTGTGGGCTGCAACGGCTGAAGGGAAAGGAAATGCAGCAGGATTTTCTGTAACAACCACAGGAGCAGGTGATTACATTGTAGCTGGTTCGTTCACCGGAGCCCTCGGATTCGAAGGCAACACCATTTCGCTTCAATGCAAAGAAGGAATGCAGGATGTTTTTGTTGCTGCATTATCCCCGGATGGCCATTTCAAATGGGCTGTGAAAGTCGGGTTAGATGAATATACTGGGGAAAACAATATGGCTTATCTTGCAAAATTCACTGAAAAAGGCATCAGCAAAGGATTGTCCTTTTTCAATGAAAACGGTCAGTTTTTTCATTACGGGCTCCAAAGTGGACCAATGAACCTGATATACCTCACAGGAAACCTCCAGAATGCTGCAGGGGTTTCGCCGGGCAGCCTGGCAGCTCCTTTCGCTGACCCGGGTGTCTTTGTACTTGCCGAAAGCCTTAAAGCTGAAAATGACAAACTGGTTGCCGAAAGCTACGAGCGAAACATTGCCGGCGTTTTTTCAGTGTTAAACCACATGAAATATACGTCAATGCGTATTTCAGGCGGGGAAGTGCAAAAAGCCCTGGATGTATATAATCCGGTTTTCAGGAAGAACTACCCTGAAATCTACGGCAATATCGGGAAAATCGATTTTATGCTCAACAGCGATGGCATCATCAGGCTCGAAACCATTGACAGGTCGTCAGTCGTTTTTGACAATATGAAAATCCGTAACGGCGCAACCCTCAGGATCGTTGCCTTCGAAAACGGCGATGCCCGATTGGATGTCCTTTCAGGCATTTCTGTCGGTAAAATGATCATTTGGTATGACCTGAATTTTGTAAATCTTTTCAGGAAAAGCGGGGACCTGCTCTTTGATTACGACAGCGATCATACGCGCAGTTTGATTAATCTCAAAGAAGATATTTTAAACTAACACTCAGTCTATGCCGAAGTTTTATATTTTTCTTTTTCCCCTCATTTATCATTGTCTGGCCCTGTCAGGACAAAGCGTGGAAGAAATCAAAGGCAACAGCAGGAAATATATCTGGGGCGAAGGAACAGGAGTAACCCTCAACAGCGCAGATGAGAATGCATTAGCCCAGTTGATCAGCCAGATCTTTGTGGTGGTGGAAAGCCGATTCGACCAGGAGGTCGTTGAAATGACAGAAAAAGGGGGCGAAAATCCCGGCGGGGTTTTTAAGGAGGTGGTCAGGTCACTGGTGTCCACATATTCTGCCGCCACCCTGCATAATGCCGAACGGCTGGTATTGCAGAACGAGCCTGATGCAAAAGTGTTCAGGTACATTGAGAGGGCTTCCATTGAAAAGATTTTCACCTCTCGCCATGAAAAAATCATACAATTCACTGAAACAGCCGACCGGCATGCCTTCAACAGGGAGGTTGGGGATGCGCTTCGCTACTACTACTGGGGGCTTGCCCTCCTGAGAAGCCACCCCGACGGGGGCGCCGTTAAATACACTTCCGGTGGCAGTGAGGTATTGTTGCTGCAATATCTGCCCCGGCGTATCAACGAAATATTTTACGGATTGAAGTTCATACCGGGAGAAATTTTGGATAATCCCGGCTACAGACGAATAAACTTAATCATTACGAGTGAAAACAAGCCGGTGGCAAACCTCGATTATTCTTTCTGGACAGGTAAGGATTGGTCGCCACTTATTTCAGTAAAAGACGGCTGGGGTTTTGTGGAGTTTTTTGGGGATAATCCAGGCGAGTGGGAGGAAATTAAAATTAAGGTTGAATATGATTACCAAAGGGAAACATTCGGCGACCAGGAGATTAAGGAAGTGATGGGTAAAATTGGGCCCATACCTTTCAGGAAGGCTTATTTCAATGTGCCGCTGATGGTGAAGGAACAAACCCCGCAACAGGAGGTAGAACAAGCTGTGGCCCAGCCAGAAACCCTTGACATGACGGCTGTTGTTGATGGTGCGCCCTTTAAGCAAACCATCGTCAAGGTGCTTGAATCGCTGAAGCTGAAAGAGTTTGAACAGGCTGAAGAATACTTTACAGCCGAAGGGTTTGAGGTATTTAACCAATTGCTGGTCTATGGCAATGCCAGCCTCATTGCCATGGAAGAAATCAGGGCCTTGCAAAATGGCAACATCACCATCTGCCGTGGTCCGGTGATGTCGTTTTCTTTTCCCAACAACAGGAAGAAATTTGTAGAAGATATCGTTTTCCATTTCAACGGAAACGGAAAGATACAAACACTGGCTTTCGGGCTGTCGGAACAATCCCTCAACAGCATTTTGCTGAATGATATCTGGAGCGAAAACGAGAAACTCACACTGATCTGCTTCATGGAGCATTATAAAACAGCTTATGCCCTGAAACGCCTCGACTACATCGAATCCATCTTCGCCGATGATGCCCTGATCATTGTGGGTAATGTGGTGCAGGTTAAAACAAACCCCGAAAACCCTTACTCCCGCCACGAGATTGTCAGGTATAACCGCTACAGCAAGGAGCAATATATGAAAAATCTGGGGCATTGCTTCCGCAGCAATGAGTTCATCAACATCCATTTTGAAGAATGCGATATCAGGAAAGGGGGAAAAAACGGCAACCTGTTCGGAATTCAGATCAGGCAGAATTACTATTCCACCAATTACAGCGACCAGGGTTACCTTTTTCTGATGATCGACTTTTCCAACAGTGACGAACCGCTCATCCATGTACGTACCTGGCAGCCGGAAAAGGACCCGGAAGTGAAGATATACGGGCTGGAGAGTTTTAATTAGTATAATGGCATTGCCCCCGGAAGGGGGAGTGTAATAATACAACAGGAGACAGGAATTGCAAGTAATTTCAACCTCAATCGTTCATTATACGTGGCCAACAACCCGAAAAACAAGAACGGAATGCCTTGAAGTTTTCCCGATGACTTCACCAATCTGGGCATAAAAAGAAAATCTGTTATGTAGCAGTGTATTTTTTATTTATATTCGCAGCAGGAAATCAAAAAAAATGAGCAGAATTGTTTTTACACTTGCCTTGTTTTCTGTGTATCTTATGCTTAGCGGGCAGCAAATATCCGTGGAGTCGTTTCGCCTGCTTGAAAATGACCTGGATGCGCGCGTCAACTTTCCGGAAAAAGACCGCAACGGAGAGGTAGCCGCCCTTATCAAGGTAGTTACTACCCAAACGGGCTTCGAATTCGACAGCGATATGCTGGGGATTGTGGATATTGTCCCCAAAACAGCAGAGTACTGGGTTTATGTCCCGAGAGGAGCAAGGAGCCTGACCATAAAACATTCACAATTAGGCATTTTGCGAAATTACCCTTATCCCTTGCCCATCGAATCTGCCACAGTGTATGAGATGAAGCTGGTAACCGGTGAGGTAACCGTTGTGGTTACCGGCCCGGAAATTCAGATGCAATGGCTGGTTGTGACCTCCAATCCTGAAGGGGCCGATTTTTACCTGGATGAAAGCTTCAAAGGGATCACACCACTGAGCCTCGAAGAGCCGTTAGGGAAACATACTTACAGACTGGAACTTTCACTTTACCACTCCGAAGCCGGTATTTTGAATCTGAGTGAAAAGGATGGCAGGAAAGAAATCCATGGCGTTCTGAAACCTAAGTTTGGCAGCCTCACCCTGAACTCAGGGCCGGAGCAGGGCGCAGAGGTGCAGCTTGACGGCAACCCCACCGGAAAAAAAACCCCCTGCGTGATTGAGAAAATTCCAAGCGGCGAACATACTATCACCCTCCGGAAGGAATGGTATGAGCCGAAATCGGAAAAAGTTACCATAATGGACGGGCAGACTTCCACTTCTGTTGTAAACATGAACGCCGTCTTTGGAACCGTAACTATCAATGCCGCTGAAGATGCTGACATTTACATCAACGACGAGTTTAAAAGTTCCGGGAAGTGGGAAGGTCGTATCATTGCAGGTTGGATCAATATTGAAGCGCGTAAGGAGAAATACAACAGCGATAAACAAAGGGCAGAGGTAACCGCCGGCCAGCCTCTCACGGTCACCCTTAACCCACAACCCCGTCTGGGAACACTCAAGATCACATCTACCCCCTTCGATGCCTCTATAGCGCTGAACGGAAAAGATTACGGAAAAACCCCTGCGACTATCAGGGCACTGCTTATCGGCGATTACACGCTGCAACTGAGCAAGCCGCTTCATGCCGCCCAGAGTTTTACGGTGACCATTAAAGAAAATGAGGTTACCGAAATCAACCGTGAGCTCGCCTCCGGCCGAACTGTGACCATCTCCAGCGAACCCTCCGGCGCCACCCTTATCCTTAACGGAAAGGCTGAAGGCGCTACACCGAAATCGGTCTCCGTAGCATTCGGGGAAAACAGGGTAAAGCTTACAAAAAATGGCTATGTTGATTTTGAGGAACGGTTTAATGTTACCGAAAGCCAGGAAAAATATCTGTTTAAAATGAAACCCGACCGCGTGGCACAACTGGAACTGGATGTAAAAAAATACAAAAAAAGAAAAATTATCTGGCTGTCGGGCGCTGTACTATCGGCAGGTGCAGGAGTATATTATTATCTGTCGGCAGAAAGCAACTATAAGGAATATCAAACTGCAAACGATGATGCTACTGACCTGCACAACACTATTGAAACGCAGGATAAGATATGGCCTGCAGCCTTCGGGCTGGCAGGAGTTTGCGGTGTCATGACCATCATCAACGCCTCCAGGCAGAAAAAAATAAGGAGTCAGATCAACCTGTCTGCCATACCGGTGGACGGCGGAGCAATGATAAATATAAGATATGCGCTGAAATGAAACATGGGTTCACATTTTGTCCGCTTTTACTTTCATTGTATTGTACCAGGGAATGAAGCCGGGTTTCCAGAATTTCGCATCAGTGTGAGTAATATCATTACTATGAAAAACATTTACAATGCCTGCATACTATCCACCCTGTCAGTTTTGGCGTTGTTTATTGCTTTTGCCTGTGAGCGCGAATGGGACAACCCATGGGACGAAAAGGCCGGCCTTGACCCGGCTGACTGGGCGCCCCAAAACCTGCAGGTAGAAAATCTCAGTATTACTGAACGTAAGCTAACATGGACCTACTCCGGCGACGAAAGGATAGAAGGTTTTAAGATAAACAGAAGGAAAGGCGATGAACCCTGGCAGGTAGCTTTCCAAACCCTTCCGAAAGAAGCCCGTAGCTGGAACGACAGTGAAATAATCCCCGATCCCGCTTTAACCTACCAATACCGGATATACGCCTTTGCCGGCGCATACAATTCAGCATCAGGATCAATTTCTGTAGTTCCACAAATACCTTCCCCATCAAACCTGCAGATTAATCCCAACTCCATTACCTCGGTCACACTCACCTGGCAGGACAACAGCAATGGGGAGGAAGGATTTAAGATTGAGAGAAAGTATGAAGGGGGGTCATGGGAACAAATTGCAATAACAGCCGGCACAGTATGGCAGGATAATGATTTTGATTTGAATACAGTAGTTTATTACCGGATAAATGCCTATTTTAGCCAAAACATATCTTCATGGACGATAATTTTTTTCGATTCCTCCATTCCGCCACCCTTAAACCTCACCATTACAGTAAATTCAGGAACCACCGTTGTACTGAACTGGAATTTTAATCATACCGGGCATATGGGTTTTAAAATAGAAAGATTAGTGGAGCCAGGTATTTGGGATGAAATATATACAACTGATCCGAATCAATTTTCTTTTACCGATAATTCACCTTTTTTTGTGATTAATAGTTATACATACCGCGTTTTTACTTACTTTTTGCAGCATAATTCCGAAAAAACCCAGGCAGTTTTTACTTTGCAGATGGGAATGGAAATAAATGGCGGCATTCTGTTTTATCTCGATGGCATCGGGAGTGGCCTGGTTTGTACCGGAATCGACCAGGGCACTGGCGCTCAGTGGGGATGCTATGGGACCACAACCGGAAGCACAGGCACTGCTGTGGGTTCAGGCGCTCTTAACACAACAGCCATTGTTGCCGGTTGCAGTGAAACAGGTACTGCGGCACGGATTTGTGATGAACTGGCATTGAACGGTTACAGCGACTGGTTTTTGCCCTCAAAAGATGAACTGAACCTGATGTATCAAAACCTTAAAGCGATTGGCATGGGGGGGTTTACGGATGGCTACTATTGGAGTTCTTCGGAGTGCAGTTCTGGCTCAGCATGGATACAACGTTTCACCAGTGGCTACCAGTATGACTACTACAGTAAGGTAAACTTCTTCCATGTCCGTGCCGTCAGGGCTTTTTAGCCACTTGCACAATATGGTTGTTGTAAAGCATTATTAACAGAGAGCCTTTCAGAAATTAATTCTTAATGGCAAAACAATCTGGAGCATGGCGATTCTTTCTTATGGTATCTTCTTACTGTTTATGCCCAAATCCGAAAACATTATAATCGTCTCATTATTAGAGTTTAACTATTCAAAATGAGTTGGCCTGAATAAATGGCAGGTGATCCCGGGAGGACTTCCCGACTTTTCGCTCCCGCTCCGGTCGGGACAGGCTTCTCGTCCTCCAAATCTACTAATGAAAAAACCCACCTGAGGGCGGGCATCTTCATTAGTAGTGATCCCGGGAGGACTCGAACCCCTACCTCGAGAACCGGAAGCGTCAGGTGAATCAGCTTTGCAATCAATGTCCTCCTTTGTGGATTCATGGGTATTTTTTTCAAAAGTATTTAAAAAGTTTGACGGTTCAAACATTTCCGGATTCATGACTACAATTATCTGCCCCGTTTTTCTCTTTTGTTAAAAAATTAACAATAAAAAACAGGATGGAGGGAGAAAAGATTTATAATTTCGCAGCCTTTATGAATCCAATAAAATATTGATAGTATGAAGAAAGTATTGATCCTTGGCGCAGGTATGGTGGTGAAACCCATTGTTCAATACCTGCTTGAAAAGAATGTTTCGGTTACGGTAGCCACCCGGACAAAGTCGAAGGCCGATGCCATGATCGGCGGGCATCCCAATGGCCATTCCCTTGCCTGGACGGTGGAGGATGAAGCAACGCTGGATAAAATGATTGCCGGGCACGACCTCACGGTGAGCCTGCTCCCGTATGCCCATCATGTGATGGTTGCCAGAATATGCATCAGTCACAAAAAGAACATGGTGACCACATCTTATGTGAAACAACCCATGAAAGATCTTGACGGAGAGGCAAAAAAAGCAGGGATTATCATCCTGAATGAGCTGGGTCTGGATCCGGGCATCGACCACATGTCGGCCATGCGCATCATTGACCACATCCACGGCAAAGGCGGGAAAGTGGAGGAGTTTTATTCGTTATGCGGTGCACTGCCGGCTCCTGAAGCCTGTAACAATCCTTTCAATTATAAGTTTTCATGGAGCCCGAAGGGGGTGGTGATGGCCTCCAATAACGACGGCAACTATCTGAGGCACGGTAAGGTTACCTACATACCCCCGCAAAACCTCTTCAAAAATACCATGAGAACAGAGTTTTCCAAAGTAGGTCCACTTGAGATTTATCCCAACAGGGATTCCTTGCCTTACATTGAGCTTTACGGTATTGCAGAAACGAAAACCATGTTCCGCGGCACTTTCCGTCATCCGGGCTGGTGTGAGTCGCTCGATGCCATGAAAGCGCTGAAGCTGATCACCAACGACAAATATGACTTCACAGGTAAAACTTATGCACAGATGCTTGCCATGCTCATCGGTGAAAACAACAGCACAGATATTAAAGCGGAAACGGCAAAATATCTGGGCCTGAGTGTGGATGCCCATGCCATTAAAGCGGTGGAATGGTTAGGGTTTTTTGATGAAAAACCAATGAACCGGAAAGAGGATACCCCTTTCGAGATCACTTCGGATATAATGATCGAAAAAATGATGATTGGAAACAATGAAAGGGATATGGTTGTAATGCAGCATGTGTTCCTGGCAAGTTATCCGGATGGCAGTAAAGAGGTGATCAAATCAAGTATGCTTGATTTTGGAACCCCGGCCACCGATACGGCTATAGCACGCACGGTAGCCCTGCCTGCAGCCATAGGCGTGGAGATGATCCTCGAAAATAAGATCAGCGCCAAAGGCGTTCATATCCCGGTGATCCCCGAGATTTACAACCCCATCCTGGATCAGTTGGAAACAGTGAATATCCGCATGGTTGAAGAATACGGACTGCCGGAGAGTGAAAACCTGAAGTAGTCTGTCCTGCATCTCTTGCTCCCGGAGGTCCCTGCTTATGATTTTACGGGCAGTGGCCATGATAAGGGATTATCTTATTCATAATTTGTTAATTTTGCCCTGAAAATTCTGGTTATGGCAAAATACGGCAAATGGATTGGCGGCGGCCTGGGATGGGCCCTGGGCGGGCCTATCGGAGGCATACTGGGTTTTGTTTTCGGCGCCATGTTCGATGGAATGCAATCGGGCGAATTTGAATTGGGAAAAGGCAATGTTTCCGGGATGAATGCAGGACCCAGGACCCAGAAAGGGGATTTTGCCGCCAGCCTGATCATACTTTCCGCTACTGTGATGAAAGCCGACGGCAAAGTCCTCAAATCCGAACTCGACTTCGTCAAAAATTTCTTTATCAAACAGTTCGGTTCCGACATTGCTCAGCAGAGCATGCTGGTTCTCCGTGAGGTGCTGAAACAGCAGATCCGGCAGGAAGAGGTGGCCGGGCAAATTAAGCAGTATATGGACTATTCCGCCAGGCTGCAGCTGCTGCATTTTCTTTTCGGCATCTCCAGGGCCGACGGCCATGTGCATAGCGAGGAAGTGAACACCATCGAAAACATCAGCCGCTATCTGGGGATATCAAACCCGGATTTCAATTCCATCAGGGCAATGTTTTATAAGGACGTGAACAGCGCCTACCGTATACTTGAAGCCTCCCCTGACGCTTCGGATGAGGAGCTGAAAAAAGCCTACCGGAAAATGGCCGTCAAATATCATCCCGACAAAGTGAGCCACCTTGGGTCGGATGTTCAGAAGGCTGCCAATGAAAAATTCCAGGAACTGAATGCCGCCTGGGAACAGGTGAAAAAGGAAAGGGGCATTGTTTAAATTTTCATCCCTTCAGTACAGTTCCTGCATATCTCCACCGACCTGCGGCGGCTGAAAACGGTTTTCCTGAATTGCCGGTAGGCATCGCTTTTCCAGATCGTCCTGAAATCGTGTGTATTAAGGTCTCCCATCCTGTACTCCGCATCCTTGTCGAAACAACAGGGCACCACGAGGCCGTCCCAGGTGATGACGTTGCCGGTCCACATCCGGTAGCAGCGGTTGGGAAGCTTGTTCCTGAACTCCCAGGTGCCATCCGGGAGTTTCCTGTATCGGGAATATTTTTCAAGGGTAGGAATAAGCGGGTTGCCGTTTTTGTAATCGTTGATCTGCGCTGTTTTGAACTGCAACTCATCCACTCCGAGTTTTTTGCACAGATGCCTCACCTCGTCAAGCTGATGTTCATTCGACCTGAAAACGATGAACTGAACGATGATGTGCGGTGTCCGGCTCTTCATTTCTTTTTTCCACCTCACCATATTTTCAATGCCTTTGATCACCCTGTCGTACCTTCCTCCGACACGGTATGTGGCATAGGCTTCCTGTCCGATGCCGTCAAGTGAGATGATCAACCGGTCAAGTCCCGATTCGATGGTTTTTCTTGCGTTGTCATCCGTCAGAAAGTGTGCATTCGTGGAGGTGGCGGTATAGATGTTTCTTTTTTTTGCATATTTCACAAAGTCAAAGAAGGAGGGGTTGAGGTACGGCTCTCCCTGAAAATAGAGCAGCAGGTACATCAGATGTTTGTGTGTCTGATCAATGACACTCCGGTAGCTTTCAAAGTCCATCATACCTGTATTTCTGGAAAACTGCCTGAGCCCCGACGGACATTCGGGACATCTCAGGTTGCAGGATGTGGTGGGCTCGACAGAAAGGCTGAACGGAAATCCCCAAAGAAAGAGGCGACCGCTGAGATTCGTCAGCATATAGCCTGCCTGCAACTTCACAAGGTTGATCAATCGAACGGAACTGATCGTTTTCAGTATATTCAGCCTGTCGTGTATCGGAATTCCCATTTTTCTGTGATGATTACTTTTTTAACAATCCCGGATCAAAAAGGTTTGGAACTTTCAAATGTTCTGCGTCAGTTTTCTCACCAGTTTATACTGGTTGAAGAATTGTTTGGAGATGATCCTGAGCACGGTGTATGACGGAATGGCCAGTATCATTCCCGGGATACCGGCCAGGCTGCCTGCCATCAGGATCACGAGGAATATCTCTATCGGGTGCGATTTTACACTGGCAGAATAGATCAGCGGCTGCAACACCAGGTTGTCGATAAGGTTGGCCACGGCAAAAGTTCCTATGATGATGGTGGAGATGGGGATGATGTTCTCATAGAAACCCATGCTGATGTTGCTTGTGGCGGCGATCACGACCCCCATAGTACATCCGATGATGGGGCCAAGGTAGGGTATGATGTTCATCAGGCCGCCTAAAAATCCTATCAGCAAAGCGCTTTCCACACCGAAAATGGTCAGCCCTGTGGTGATCAGCGTGATCATGGCAAGAATCTCAAAACTGAGCCCCACGAAATACCTTGACAGCAACCGGCGGGTATCCGACAATATGTTGGAACCCTCCTTTTCATAACGGGTGGGTATAAAAAGCATGATGCCGTTATAGAACAGATGCTCATCGCGAAGGAAGAAAAAAGTGAGGAAAACCACGGAAAAAACACCGATAAAAAGAGAACCTGCAAAACCCAGTACGTTCTGAAAAAGGACCCCTGCCGAAGCCATGTCGAGCACCGACTCAAGCTCCTGCATCACCATGATCTCAAGCGATTGTCCTTCCTCCATTATGCGGTACGCAATCAGTTTGTCTTCAATTTTCTGCAGGGGCTCCTGCAACTGCCTGCCTAAATAATCAAAGTCGATATTTGATATCACTTCGGCCTGACTGCTGATGACAGGCACAAAAATCAGGAAAAAAGAGACCAGGATCAGCAGCATGGAGACCAGGGCCAGAATGGCGCTCAGGGTATGGAGCATTTTGAATTTGCTTATTCTGATCCTGTCAAAAAATCTGACCAGCGGTTGTCCGATGAAGGATAAAACTCCGGCCAGCAATATATAGATCAGTATGTCGGAAAAGTACCACAGCAGATATGCCACAATGAGGAGGGCGACTATGGCTCCGGCTATTTTCAGTATCCTGTTGCTCATATTATTCGGATAATCACAAACAAAGATAAGTTTTTTTGTATTGTGTGGAAGGAAAGAGGTGCGGGCTGCCGGATAATCCGGACTATTCTTATTACTTTTGGAAGAAAATCCCTGTAAATGGCCGGAAAGTTTACCATACGCGTTGACTTGAGCGCAGTTTTTATTTTCCTTTCTGTTTTGGTCATTCCTTTTGTTTATTCTACTGCAGTCCCCGATCCTTCCCTTTCGCCGAGGGTGGCAGCCATCAGTCTGTTCAATCTCGCCTTCATTGCTTTTCTTTGGGCGCAACTGGTGAAAAACAGGGATTGGATGGATTTGAACATCCTGAAGAAGCGGGCAGTTGTGTTTTATGCCGCTTATGTCTTTTTCGCAGGCATATCCGTATTTTATTCAATAAACAGCTCCGAGGCGGTTTTTGAATGGATGAAAACACTGACATTTTTTTTGTTTTTCTGCCTTGCAGTCATTCATTTTTCAGGTGAAAAAGAAAATGTTACCAGGCTTATCAGGCTAATTGTGATTTTTACACTGCTCATCTCGGCAAGGGGATTTTTTGAAATCGCCGCTGTTACACGGCAGTATCAGTTCGACCATCAGGCTTCCTATTTCATCAGGGCTTTCTCTTCGAACCGCAATTTGTTTTCGGAAATGCTTTTCCTGACCCTTCCCTTTTCTGTTTCAGGAGTGTTCATGCTGAAAAAGGGGTGGCGAATCCTGTCTGTTGCAGGCGCCCTTTCGGCGCTTATCCTGATTGTCTTTCTGCTGACCCGCTCGGTCTGGCTTGCTTTGTTCATTTCAATGCTCACGGCAGGTGGAAGCATCATCATATTCCGCAGGCTTTTCTTCCATCCAGGGTTGTCGCAGATTATGCTCAGAGGCAGCCTGCTGTTGCTGATTGTCCTTGTTTCAGGCATATACCTTTTCTCAAGAATAAGCAATGCGGAGATTATAAAAAAACAGCTTTTCTGGGTGAAGAATTATAAATACGGCTCTTCCCTTGAAAGGACGGTTCTTTGGGAGAAGAGTATCCGGATGGTTTCAGATCATCCTTTCACCGGGGTAGGGCAGGGTAACTGGAGGATAGCCATACCTGCTTACGGGCTGGAAGGGATGAGGTCGGAAAGCGGGGAGGTGCTTTTCCAAAGACCCCATAATGATTTTATATGGGTTCTTTCGGAAAACGGTATTTTCGGGCTTATCTTTTATGTATTGCTTTTTGCGGTGGCTTTGTATTATGGATTCAGGATCATAAAACAGACCCCTGATAAGGGGGATAAATTTCTTGCTCTCGCGTTGACTGCCGGGCTGACGGGTTATCTCACCATTGCCATGTTAAGTTTTCCCAAAGAAAGGGTTGAGCATCAGGTTTTTGTGGCTTTTATCCTTGCATTGCTTGTGGTAAAGAGCTCCGGGCTGAATCCTCCGGGGCAAAACGCAGGCAGCCGTTTGAAAATTCCGGCGGCACTCTCCCTGGTGTGGCTTCTCGCCGCATCTGCAGCCTTCATTTCCGTCAGCAGGCTGGTTTCAGAAGTTCATATCAACAGGGGTTGCCGGTTCAGGGCGAATAAGGATTATACCGGCGTTATCAGCGAAATGAATAAGGCAGCCACAACGTTCACCACAATGGATGCTTTTTCAACCCCGCTGGCCTGGTACCGGGGAGAGGCTTTGTTTCTGCTTGGGCATCAGGAGGAGGCGCTGATAAGTTTCAGGGACGCTTTTAAGGCCAATCCCAACCACCTTCACGTGCTGAACAATCTGGGTACAGCGCTCGAACTATCCGGGGAGCGTACTTTGGCAAAGAGATATTACTCGAAGGGTCTGGAAATCTCTCCCCGTTTCAGCGAATCACTGCTGAATATGTGTGCCTTGCTTTACAACGAAAAAAAATATGACTCAGCGCTGATCATGCTGAAAAGGGCAGGGGACAGTATTGTTTCCGCCAGGCATGAAAGGTTTCTGGAAGCGGTCCTGGGAAGGATCACCCTTCAGGCCGAAAAGGATTCAGATGACAGGCTTCTGGCAAAGACCATCGAAAGGATAAGCAACGACAAAAGCTGGATGATCAAGGTTTTCAGGAGGTCGCTTAAAACAGGAAACCCTTACAGGCAGGAGCTGACAGAGGAAGCAATATACCTGCTTGAGTCTGTGGACAGCACGATAGGATCAGACCAGGCAATCTTTTACAGGGAGAAATATTTTAAAAATCGTTGATCCTGTGCAACCAATTGATAAAAAAACCTTACTTTTATTGTGTGATTAACCTGAAAACGATGAAGAGACTTATATTTACGATCGTAACCCTGGCCCTTCCGGCCCTGATACTTGCCCAGCAAGGTGCTTCATTTTCAAGGGAACCGGCTGATATCAGCGGTGATCTTCCTTATGAGAAGCCCTCTGTGTTGGAAAAGGATCCCATGCTGACAGGGATAAACCCTGACAGTGGAACCATTTCAGAGACACTCACCGTTCAGATCTCAGGACAGGAAACACACTTCATGGCTTCTTCAACCACGGTCTGGTTCAGCCTCGGCTCCAATACGATTTACCCTTACAGTACCTATCCTTTAAGCAATGAGCTTCTCGAAGCCAGTTTCTATTTTTACTTCTGGGATTTGCCCGGAATTTACGATGTGAATACATACAATAATTACGACGGACATCTTTTTCTCACCGATGCTTTTGAGCTTTTGCCCGATCCCAACGGGCCTTATCTTACTTCAGTTGAGCCCGATACGGCGGTGAGCCCCGAAACTCTTTCAGTCACCATCACGGGTGAGAATACACACTTCAACCAGGGAACTTCAACAGGAGTGTGGCTGCAACAGGCATCTCAGACGATCTGGCCTCAGGACCTGTATATTCAGTCGGCAACCAAAATGGTTGCTGATTTTGACTTCAAATTTGATCATTTACCAGGGATTTATGATGTTTTTGCTCTTGACGAAATGGATGGCCTCATGGCCCTCACTGAATCCTTTAATCTTTTACCCAATCCGGAACCGCCGCATATAACAGAGATTGAACCGGATCAAGGCCATCAGGGTGACAGCCTGGAGGTGGCCATCAGCGGGCAGGGAACCCATTTTTCGGAAGGTTCTGTCACGGTGGTGTTCAAACAGGGTTCTTATACCCTTTATCCATATAATGTCGAAGTGCTTGACGATGATCATCTGAACGCGTTGTATTATATCAATCCCAATGCCTGGCTCGGTTTGTATGATTTTGAGTATTTTAGTTATATGTATGGTCCTGCCCAGGTGGAAGATGCATTTATGGTCCTTCCTCCTTTGCCACCTGCACCGGAAATTCTTTCCATGAACCCTGACGAAGGATTTCAGGCTATTGAGATTATAATGGCCATTGTTGGTGATAATACCCATTTTCTCAGTGGCGCCGATCTGAATGTCTGGTTCGGTAATGATACCCTGATACATGAAGCAGATACCATCATGCCTTTCAGCGAAGAGGGAATGGTAATACAGTTCATGTTCCCGTATACCGTTCCTTTGGGAGAATGGTCTCTGAATGTATTCAATGATGAAGACAGTCTGTTGGTCGCAGAGGACATTTTTCTGCTCAAGGAGAACCCGGACCAGCCGGCAATCCTGTCCATCGATCCTGATTCGGCTGTGGTTGGCAATCCGGTCTTTGTAACCATTGAAGCAGAAAACAGCCATTTTGCAGAAAGCGGGGTGCTCACCGAAGTCTGGCTTGAAAAGGGTGAAAAAACGATTGATGGGGAAGGGGAGACGCCGCAAGGCAATACAATACTTGGTACGAACTTCGTGATCCCGGCCGATGCCGACACAGGCTGGTATGACCTGCATCTCCAGAATAGCTTTGATGGTCATCTGGTTCTGGCAGAGGCATTCACGGTGGCCGACAGCATTGATTTCATCCCTGAGCGGATCGCTGCTCCCGGAATAAACATTTTCCCGAACCCGGGAACGGGGATGTTCAACCTGGTTGTTACAGGTGCATCCAAAACTGACATAACTGTCCTGCTCATCGATGCTGCAGGCAGGAAACAATATCTTCTTGAAAGGAAAGATATTTCTGTCATCCGTGAAATAATAGACCTTTCGGACCGGCCGGCCGGCATATATTACCTGCAGGTGATCCCCGAAAAAGGGGTACCTGCAGCCAGGAAACTGGTTATCTCGAAGTGATCCTGCTATAAGCAGTAAGGCATCAGCAACCATAAAAAGGGCTGTTCCAACGAACACCAACCTTGCCCTTTAGGGCATTAAGAAAGTTGCAACAGGCTCTTTACCATCTTCATTGCTACTGTCGATCATAATTTCATAACATGGCAATGGAAACAATATAGTATATCAAACGTACAACAATCTAAACCTACTATTATGGCCAACACATACACACAATTGTACGTGCATTTCGTTTTTGCAGTCCAAAACAGGCAATCCTTGATTTCAGAGGATTGGCAACCTTTTCTATACCAGTATCTGGGAGGGATAATAAAAAACCACGGTAACAAACCATATATTATTAATGGAATGCCGGATCACATTCATGCTCTGGTCAGCATGCATCCGGATCAATCGCCCTCTGATTTGATGTATCGTGTCAAAAGAAACTCTTCTATCTGGATCAATGAGAAGCGTTTTGTAAAAGGGAAATTCAGATGGCAGGAAGGATTTGGCGCATTTTCGTATAGTAAATCCCAAATACCGGTGATAGCGGGATATATTGAAAATCAAAAGCAGCATCATAGGGTAAAAACCTTCAGGGAAGAGTATGTAAAATTTCTGGAGGAATTTGAAATAGATTTTGATGAACGATACATATTAAAGCAGATTGAATGAATTTTGATTTGACAAACGCCATCCTGACTAATCATCAATAGCCTTTATGGGTTTTGGGAACTGTTAATGAGATGATAAATCGAACATCGATCTTACCCGTCATGGCATTAAGAAAGCAGGTGGTTTTCCTTTTAATCCCCTAACGGGGAAGTGTTCTAACGTGCAGTAGTCCTTTTATGGATCTTGATCCCCGCCAGCTGGCGGGGAAATAAAACGAAATGCCCAATCGAACATCGAATTTGCCCGTAGGTCATCAACACCCATATAGCGAGATGCCCCATCGAACATCGGTTTTGCCCGTAGGGCATTAAGGGAGATCAGTAGCTATCTCCCCCTATCCACAGCACCGAATTGCCCGTTCCGAATTCATT
>JAFGME010000016.1 GCA_016927695.1 Bacteroidales bacterium | reverse complement strand
GGTCAACGGTTTTCTGCAGCCACTGGTTGCCCTGGTTGCCTGATATGGCGGTCATGATGTCGTTGGTCCATGCGCCGTTGGCATAAATATCAAGGTGCAGTGAGCCCATGGCTGTCCCATACATGTGGTACCAGAAGGTAAGCTGTGCATCGATCAGGGTGGTGAAGTCGAACAGCGGCGTCACCAGCTGGGCTGTTTTCGAAGGATAGTTGGGCGAAGAGGATTCGGTATATACATAATAACCCGAACCTGTGGTGTGGTCGCCTGCAGGCCCTGTGTTATTGGTGGGGGTACCTCCTGCATCGGGGGTCCAGTCCATATTATCGGCCAGGGAGTTGAACCATCCTTCAGGAAGGGCTCCGGCATAATCGAAATGAGTGGAATAAGGCAGGGTAACCGGGACGATGGGGCCTAAAGCCGGGAAAACGATGTAATCAATCCAGGCACAATCGGAGCCCCCTATCGTATTGGCGTCCTTGACGTATTTCCATAAAAAGGTGTGCTGCCCTGCGGTGACAGGATAACTAACCTCTCCCCATGCTACAGTACCTGCCCATGAGCCCTTTTCCATACCGTCAATATAGAAATAAAGAAAATCATAACCGGATTCTGTGGATACTTTTCTGTAAAAAGATATATTTCCTGCCGTGGTAACATTGGCCATAATGGCAAGGGATGTTGACTGGTTATCCCCGATGTTTCCGGATTTGGCGCAATACGTCCCCTCATAAGGGCTTTGTGTCACGATCGTCCAGGGGGCATTGCCTCCTGTTTCCCATCCGAATTTGCTGAAATCGCCTGATTCCCAGTCTTCCAATACCAATCCAACCGTTTTATAATAAGTTTCGCTGATCCCGTATTGCTGGGCGCTTGCCAGAAAAGTGAGGTCAACCGAGGTGCCTATCGGGGTCAAAGGGTCGACAACAATCTGGAAGAAAGCGCTGACAGTGGTTGCAGGGGGAATACTGCCTAGGCATGACATCCCCGAAACGATATTGATCCATGGGCTGGTGGTAGTCAGGTCGGCAGGGCATATCGGACTGTAAGCGCTGCCTGAATTGGTGAGTTCCACATATAGGTCAACACTTTCGCCCGGATCAAGCATTCCGTTGCCGTTTCCTCCGGCGGCATCATCAATGGTCATGTTGCCAGCTTCGAGGAAAGGGGCATGAAGTGTAATGCTGAAAAAGCTTGTCCACAGCGATTGACCGGTGGCCTGTACCTCAAAATTAGCCGTGTGGCCGTCAGGTATCAGGTTGGCTACATCGAAGGCAAAAGCTTCGGTGATCTCAATGAGCTGCCCGGCAGCAAAATCACCGAAATATTCAGTATTGTCGGTGATTGTGATGTATGGATCGCCGGTTGTAAGGGTGACGGTAACATTCTGTGCCGGCATATTGCCCACATTTGCCAGTTCCATTCCCAAGGCGATGGTCTCATCATAATCAACCATTCCGTTGCTGTTGCCCTGGCTGTCATCAATCAGGTAACTGTTGTAAATAACATAAGGCTCATTGCTGATTACGAAAATTGTTCCCTGGTGTCTTATTTTATTATGGCCGGTAATGGAAACGCTCAGGTCGTCCACCTGGGTTACCGGATCAAAGAGGGTCACTGTGCCGTTGCCGTCAGCACCTAAAACCACCCTGCCTATCAGTTGGTTGTCCTGCATGATACCCACACGTCCAAAGGGTACATTGGTCTGAAAGGATATCTGGGTGGTACCCAGAGGTACACTGGGCTGATATGTGGCGGTAATGGCCGTTGGAACAGCTGTCCAGATATCCATGGTCGGGTCGCCGAAAAGGTTGATCTCGTAAAAGCACCAGCGGATGGCCCCGCTTTGTGCGCTTATGTAGGCCACATTGTCTTCCTTGCTGTCGGTGTTGGCATCGCCGATATGTGTAATACCCTCGCCATACACGGCATCGTAAAATTGCCTGTCGAAATACTGGGATGCGCCATCGGTGCTGCTGTGCTGGCCCCAGCCGTAACGGGAGTTTCCGATGGCTGCAACAGCCCCGGTCTGCAGTGTGGTGAACTTCTCATTGAAGCAATCATCTGTTGAATAAGAACCGCCATCGTTGCGGTTGTCGAAGGAACCGTTATAGCAGCCCTGGGAGTAAGTGATCACAAATCCCCGGCTTACACCATTGTTCTGGAAATTCGTGGTAGTAATGTCGGTGTTGTACATCTTCATGTTGTAATTCACATTGGAATGTCCCAGGTGGTTCAGCATATTGATGCCCTGATTGTTGAACTGGTTGAAAATGTCTGTTTTGCTCCAGTTTCCTAATTTTTCATAAAGCCTGGTGATGGTGTAATTACCTGGAAGCCCGACTGTAGTGTACCCGTGATTAGAGCTTCCGTAAGCAACTTCATCCTTGTAATCCCCGCCCCAGGTGGGATCGTTCCAGAGCAATTCTCCGACCATCAGCGCTTTTTCAATGTCGGCCACCACAGGTTCGTTCTGGTATTTTTTCAGCTTGTTTGTCGCATTCTGTATTTCTGTGGAATTATCGATGCATATCCTGCCGATGCTGACTTCTGAGTACAGGTCGTCCTCGCCCGGTTCGCCCCAGCGGTTATCGCCGTCATTGTTCCAGTTGCCGTCGAGGTTGGAATAATAGATGTCGGCAGGCACATCCTCATCCGGTGTGCTGTATGCATTGGCATAAAATCCGCGATGGGGGATGATCTTGTCGGCGGCATTGTTGGGATCGGCATCCCCGGCAAGAATCACATAGTCAATCCCGAAATTCTGATAATAATCCTTGATACAGTTTCTTATCTTATCCTGGTTGTCCAGGCCTGCATATGCATTATAAATATCCTCCACGGCGATGGTTTTGATGATAAACCCGGTTGAGGCCTTATAATCCAGATAACTCTGGAACCATAATGAAAGACTGCCTTTTGTGATGAAAAGGATGTCGTATTCATTGATGGTTTTTGCTTCAGGATAACTATATGTTTTAACATATTCCGGGTTGTCAACGACCCTTTCGATCCTGGTGTTGATTTTCTGGCTGGTCCTGAGCATTTCTGCTGCATCATTGGCTCTCGGGCCAGGGACTGCTGTAATCTGTACTGTGATCTCTTTGATACATTCAATGGTGTTTGCAGCAGGTATATATTTCACCGGGCAAAGGGTGAACGATCCGATGGAATGGCCTGAAAGAAAATGGGTCATGAGGTGGTCTGTCATTTCTGCCGGCCAGGGTTGTGTGGAGGTATAGATCTGCAGGTCTGGAACAACCTGGTAAGGTTCATTTTGGATTTGGGAAAGGGGAAACTGCCGTTCCGCCGGGTGTATCACAATGTCCTGAACCGGTTTGTGCCAGGTTACGGAAAGCACCTTAATTTGTGTGGCTTCTGTTCCCTGAGGTAAAATAAGGTTAACACCCAGCCATGGCATGGAAGGGGCTCCCTCCTCACCATAATTCCGGCATTCAGGGTATATTAGTTGTGTGTAACCTTCATCATCCTGCTGAATCAACGGCATGTCGAATGACCAGGTAAAAGTCAGGTCCTGGGCTCCAAGAAATGAAACCAGGAAAAACAAAAATGCGAAAAAGATAATTTTTTTCATATTTAACTATTTATGTTAGATGTATGTATGTAAGCTCCATATTAAAGACAATACTAATGACACAAAAAGTTGCAGGAAGTAAAAAAATTTTCCATTTCTGCGAACTTACTTTTCTGATACATGAAAACATCCATTTTCGCAAAGTTATCTTTTTCAGGCAATAAAAAGCTATTTATTTATGAAAGTGCAATAAAATCTTCATTCTGTTGATCTCACAACAGGGTATTTCCATTGAATGTTTCTGGAGGAAAAACAAGGACCTTTGAATAAAGGCTATGCGCAAATACGCTTAAACTGCCGGCAGACGAACCAACAGGCAGCTTCAGGGTTATCATCAGGAAGAAGAAACGCACTTAAACCTGAGAGATTCCTTTTAATATCTTTTCCCCGCCCATGAGCGATACTTTCTTCTGTCATTACTGCTTCTTCCATTGCCGCCATTCCCGGTTTTATGAAGTTGCAGCGGCTTTTGCAGTTTTGCCTGTGTTTCAGGCCTGTCGTCATCGAAGTCAAACAAAAAAGGGTGTTCCGAAACCACGGGGATTTTTTTGTGGATCAGCTTCTGGATGTCTGACAAATACTCCTTTTCCTCTACATCGCAAAAAGAAAGCGCTATCCCGCCGGCGCTTGCCCTTCCCGTCCTGCCGATGCGGTGAACATAAGTTTCGGGGATATTCGGCAGGTCATAATTGATCACATGCGACAATTCCTCCACGTCGATCCCGCGGGCGGCAATATCTGTGGCGATAAGAACATTGGTAATGCCGCTTTTAAAGTTGCCAAGGGCCTGTTGCCTTGCTCCCTGTGATTTGTTGCCATGAATTGCAGTGGCATCAATGCCTGCTTTCTCTAAAAATTTCACAATCTTGTTCGCACCGTGCTTTGTTCTGGAAAAGATCAGTGCTGAATCAAAAGGCTCTGTTTTCAGCAGGTGCACAAGCAATTTGGGTTTACCCTTCCTGCTCACAAAATACACCGACTGCTCCACCTTTTCAGCGGTGGTTTGTTCCGGATTCACTATCACTTTCTCCGGATTTCCTAAAATCCTGCGTGACAGGTCTAAAATATCGGGCGGCATGGTGGCTGAAAAAAACAGTGACTGCCGTTTCAGGGGCAACTGGGCAATGATTTTGCGAATGTCGTGTATAAAGCCCATGTCAAGCATGCGATCGGCTTCATCCAGTACAAAGTATTCAATGTCTTTCAAACTGACGAAGCCCTGCCCCATCAGGTCAAGCAATCTTCCCGGCGTGGCTGTCAGCACGTCTGTTCCTTCACGAAGGGCCTGGGTTTGTGCGCCCTGTTTCACCCCTCCGTAAATGACTGTATTTTTTATGCCGGTGAATTTCCCGTAAGTCTTAAAGCTGTCAGCAATCTGAATCGCCAGTTCCCTCGTTGGGGTAACTACGAGGGCTCTTATTTTACGGGGGCCCCCATTCCGTCGCTTGTCGAGATACAGGTGTTGCAGTATGGGTACCGCAAAAGCGGCTGTTTTACCCGTTCCTGTCTGGGCGCAGCCAAGCAGGTCCTTTCCCTGCAGCAATACCGGAATCGCTTGTTCCTGGATCGGCGTAGGATGTGTATAACCTTCAGCCTCAAGCGCTTTCAGGATAGGTTCGATAATTTTTAAATTTGTAAATGTCATGTAATTTATATAAAGGCGGCAAAGGTAGGGTTATTGAATGGACTTATTTGCTTTTGGCGGATGGTTTGTTTTCTGCTATGCCGGTAAAAACCCTCAAATGTTCGCTGTTAATGCAGATAAACAAATAAACACCGGTTTTGTTTCCATAGCCGCCCTGCAGGTACCCTTGTCATCCAACGCCAGGATATCTTTTTAGATTTTTCCTATTTCAAGGCCCATTTCCCGAATGTATAAGTTCCGGGTATTGTATTTAAAAAACCGACTGTACTTTTCCAAAAAAGATTGACTTTTCCTGTTAAAATTTTACTAATATTGTAAAGGCTTAAGGTTAAGGATTATAAAAAAATTGAATACGGATGGCGGTTTTCAGGATTAACCAAACCACAACGAATACCAGTGGGCCAATACAAAACGGATTCATTGGTGATATTCTGAGAAAATTTAACACATCAGAAATCCGGGCGAAAAAGTGATGATAAAACAGATGAATAATGAATGTAATTGAGTTGAATCATATCGTAAAAAGTTTTGGCAGCCATCTTGCCGTAAATGATCTTACACTTGATGTGCCGGAGGGTAGTATTTACGGATTTATCGGCCCCAATGGCTCCGGGAAAACCACAACCATCAGGATGATCATGAACATTCTCTATCCTGACAGTGGCACATTAAGGATTTTTGGCAAAGAGCAAACGGGAAGCTGCCTCGAAAGGGTGGGATATCTCCCGGAAGAGAGGGGTTTATACAGGAAAATGAAGGTTAAGGAACTAATCACTTTTTATGGGGAACTGAAACATGTAACCAAACCGGCTAAGGAGGCAGATTACTGGCTCGAAAAATATGATCTTTCCCGGTGGTCAAAAAAAAAGGTGGAAACACTAAGTAAAGGGATGAGCCAGAAAGTTCAATTCATTATCGCAATCATCAACAGGCCTGAGCTGATCATTCTTGATGAGCCATTCAGCGGCCTTGACCCTGTAAATGCCGAAATCATCAAGGAGACCATTCTCGATCTGCGAAAGAAAGGCTCCACCTTTGTTTTCAGTACCCACGATATGGCAGTAGCAGAAAAAATGTGCGATCTTATTTTCATGATCTATAAAGGGCAAAAGGTCCTTGACGGAACGCTTGAGTCTATCCAGAATCATTATGGCCGGGACACCCTGCAGATACAGTCAGAAGGGGGAGCAGGTGTGCTGAACGGCATTGAAGGCATTGAAAAAATCAACGACTTCGGCCAGGTTCAGGAACTTCGTATGCTTCCGGGAACTGATCCTCAAATGATACTTTCAGCCATAATGTCAAAAACCAGAATCAAAAAATTTGAGATAGCATCACCCTCCCTTAACGACATATTTTTACGTATTGCAGGACCTGAAAAAAATAACAGCCATGAATAAGATTTTAATAATAGCCAAACGGGAATACCGTGCTGCAATAAAAACCAAAGGGTTTCTGATTTCTCTTATTGTGCTTCCGATATTAATGGGAGGCGGCCTGGTGGTTTTCACACTGTTAAAGGACAAAGTGGATGTTTCTGATAAAAAAATTGCCGTTCTGGATTATTACGGACAATTTGGAGGGTATCTTGCAGAAACAGCAGTTCAATGGAATAAAAACAACCTGTTTAACGACAAAGGGGAAAGGGTGTCGCCTTCTTATTTTTTCGAGATGATTCAGCCGGATACCATTGATCCTGACAAGCAAAAACTGTTGCTTAGCGACAGGGTCAGAAACAAGGAGATTCATGCCTTTCTGCAAATTGGAGGGAATGTAATCCACCCGCGCCCGGATGAAGACCAGTCCCGAATCTTTTACTTTGCCGAAAATTCTGCCATCGATAATGTCAGAGGATGGCTCAGCAATATTATTAATAATAAAATACGGGAGATCAGGTTGCAGGAACTCGGAGTGGCCCAGGATAAAATCAATGACCTGTTTTATTGGGTAAATACAGAGAGCATGGGACTTCTTAATGCGGACAGCAAAACGGGTATGGTGATCAATGCACGAAAGAGCAACGAAATGGAGACAATTTTTGTTCCATATATACTTCTTCTCCTGATGTTTATGATGTTAATGATGTCGGCAGTACCGCTCCTCACCGCCGTGATGGAGGAAAAAAGTGAAAGGATTGCCGAAGTCCTTCTGGGGTCGGTAACACCCTGGCAGTTCATGATGGGGAAAGTTGCAGGAAGCCTTGCCGTTTCTCTGACGACGTCAACTATTTATATTGCAGGGGGAATTATTACCACTGTTAAGATGGGCATGGGTGATCTCATTCCTTACGGTGTTTTGCCATGGTTTTTTATTTATTTAATGCTTAATATAGTTATGATCGGCTCGGTAATGGCAGCATTGGGGGCTTCCTGTAACGATTCCAAGGATGCACAGGCCATACAGTTCCCGGCCATACTGCCGGTCATACTTCCGCTTTTTTTTATGATGCCGGTGATCATGGATCCTCTGGGAAATTTAGCCACGGGCTTATCTCTCTTCCCCCTTTGGACCCCAATGATCATGTTGTTACGGCAGTCAACCTCTGTGACCATCCCTGTATGGCAACCTGTTGCAGGGCTTATCGGAGTTATTTTGTTTACTGTCTTTTCTGTCTGGGCAGGCAGCCGTATTTTCAGGTCAACCATTATTCTTCACGGCAAAAGGCCGAAAATAGGAAGTCTGATCAGATTTATTGTGAAAGGATAAACTCTTTGACTAAAGCACAGGCATAACTTATTTAAGGAAAAGAGAATTGCCCGATCACCGGAATCAGGCTTACCTGCATATGATAAGTTTCCCGCATGATGAGGCGCTGCGCACAAACCAGATACCCTCCTGCCAGCCTGAAATGTCCAAAGTGACGGAACCCTGCACTTCAATCTGTATCACCTTTTGCCCCACACTGTTGAATACAGAAACCTGTTCAGGGAAAGTACCGGCATTTCTAAAATACAAAATACCGGCGGCAGGGTTGGGAAAATAATGCAGATTGTTCCTTTTCGTGCCATCCGTCATGCCAATCGTCAGGTCGTTGTCAGCTGCAAAAGTAGGCTGCTGTATCACAAAACTGCCTGTACCGTTGGGTACGCAGGCAAGCCCCATATCGGTGACCTGTTCGCCAAAACTCAATGAATCCACAATCTCGAGGCTTGTATTCGTCAGGATGAGCATTTCGCCTGTTGCCGAGAGCTTGAAGTTGCAATGGAATTTCCCCTGGCCCCCGTCCTCATCTGCCCAGATGATGAGATAACTGTCGGGTTCAAGAAATGTACTGTCAGGGAAAGTCCACTTGGTAATATCGTCGGCTTTGTCGCTCAGGTAGTATCCGCTGAGGTCAAACACTTCCGTACCTTTGTTGTAAATTTCGATCCAGTCTTCATATTCGCCGAACTCATCTGTAACAGTGGCAGCGTTGGAGGCCATCAGTTCGTTGATCACCACATCTTCTTCTGAAAAACCGTACATCACCTGGTAGATATAAACATCATGTTCGGCACCTGCGGGCTCATATGTGGCAGTGAGGACGCTGTTGCCTGCAATGGCCTCAATGTAAAAACGGATATATTCAGCGCTGTTGTGCGGGGGGATGAATGCCCCGTAAACCCCGTCTCCGGCATCGCCGTCATTGTGCAAACCGTCGTCGTACATCTCCATTTTCTTAAAAATACCCATGAATCCTGTGCCATAGTAAAGATTAACAGCATTAATGCCCGGGGCGCCGGTCACGGTAGCGTTCACGGCTACCTGCTGTGTGTTGTCAGGAGGGTTAAAGGCAATGCCGTCAACAAAATAAGCCACATCCGTGACCGAAAGCCCCTGTGTGTTCACCTCGGCATTGTTCCACAGGTAGTTCCTCCTCGACTGGAAGAAGCTTTTCAAAGAGTTTATTTCACTCAGGAACTGATTGTAAGAGTAAAGCTTTTTCGGGTCATTCTGTACGTGCTGATCAATCAGGGCAACGTAGCTGTCGATCTTTGCAACAATCATCTCCTGATCGAAGGACTGGTTAAGAACAGTCCGGTAGTGCGCCAGGTAGCGCTGCCTCATCTCAGGATGGTTGAGCAGTACATTAAGCAACGCAAACGCCGGATTTGAAACATTTTTAAAAGGTGTCCATGAGTTGGCCAGATTATTTTCCATGCAGGTGTTTCCATCGTATTCCATAGGTATCAGACGTTGAGTGGCCACATCAAAATAGGCGAAATAATCCATGCCGCCTTTGTTTACATAGCTGTCGTCGTCGCAGAAAATATTTTCGTGCAGAAGAAACCAAAGGCTTCCATCCACATCCATGCAGGTGTTCAGTGTGTCCACCAGAATGGAGGCAGCCGAGTTGTTCAACACATCGCACACATGCACCAGGTCGTCCCAGGGATGTTCTTTATAGGCATTTCTGAGTTTGTAGTAGGGTTTGTAACTGTTTGTATCCATACCCAGGAAATTCAAAGAGCAATATCCGGCCCCAAAAGGGTTGCCGCCGCCACCGCCTGTCTTTTCGCACCTCCAGCGGGTTGCTTTGTCATCCAGAAACCATTCTGCAACGTGTTCCCTGTTCACTTGCTGCACATTCGGGTAAAGTCCCCAGCTCTCACCGTTGATAAAGAGCTCCACAAAGTTGGTATTGGCAATAGGAACATGGTTCCTGCTCAGGTTATAGTATAACACTTCATGCAAAAAGGAAGGATCCTGAAAGCAATTATTGAGGTTCAATGTTTCATACCCGTCGATATTTTGGTTTTCAATGGCATAATCCATGGTTATGCTGAATGATTTTTTCTGGGAGTTCTGGGTTTGCTGATAGGAAGTTTGCCCTTTGAACCTTACTCCTACGCTGTCATACACAACCCCTTTGTATGTCATGGCAGCGGGTATGTCGGTCTGGCTCTGGTAGTTACTGATCAACAGGTTCCAGAAGTTGGGTTGCGAAAACTCTAAGAAAATAGTATCGATGCCTGCTTCATCGTAAAAGCCTTCGCAGGGGACTCCTCCGCGGACCAGCCGGTGTCCGTCATCGGAAAAATGCAATTGCCTGGGCAGATCCTGCGGATAACCGCCAATACATGCCATCAGCATCAATCCGAGGGATAATGATTTCAGTTCCATACAACTTTGTTTGAATGTTATTGCGGTAAAATCGACAATAAAAGTAATGCAAGCTTTTGAGTTACGCAATAAAATTCAACGAATGGCCTGAACTCTTCAACAAAACCATTAAACAACGGAAAAGCCTTATTTATCAGCTTAGGGCTAAATTTTAATTTTCATCCTCTTCTTACCCTTCCTCTTCCGATCCTTTTTCCAGTACAACGCCGTTGCTGTCAATCAGGAGTTCCAGTCCGGCTTTGTCTTTTACCAGGGTGACCTCATAGCAGGTATGATCAGGGAATTCCATAAAGGCTGCTTCCTTAATTTCATAATCCCCATAATTATCCGCCAGTGTTGTTGTCACGGGGGCAGGGAGTTCTTCTGTGCCGATCTCCTTTTCAGTTTCGAGCCAGTTGCCCTTCCCGTCGAAAGTTGCCGACATCTTGTCATCATTCAACAAAAATCCGGCCTCCCATTCATTGTCCGTTAAAAAGTCAAATTGCACCATCCTTCGTAAGTCATTCCCTTTCAAGGTCGCCGGATGATGATCAGATTTATTATCATAAAGAGAGTATTTATGACTACTTTTGAATTGTATATCTGTGACAAGCAAAAAAGAATGGCAATGAGCAAACTTTTTACACTATTATCCGGGATTTTAATTTTTCAGATAACAGGGTTGGCTCAACACGATAAAGAAAAATATGTCCCCGATCCCGACCCCCGTGTACATGAAAAACTGGAAGAATGGCAGGATCTTAAGTTCGGCCTGCTGATGCACTGGGGCCCTTACTGCCAGTGGGGAATTGTGGAATCGTGGTCGATATGCCCTGAGGATTACGGATGGTGTGAGCGAAAGAAGGGACAAAACCCCGGCGATTATTATGAATATGTAAAAGAATATGAAAATCTCAGAACCACCTTTAACCCCGTTGATTTTGATCCTTCGAAATGGGCAGAGGCCGCCAGGGATGCAGGAATGAAGTATGTGGTTTTCACTACCAAGCATCATGACGGGTTCTGTATGTTCGATTCTGATTTCACGGATTATAAGGTCACCGGACCGGATTGCCCTTTCCATGCACAGCCCAAAGCAAATATTGCCCTGGAGATTTTTGATGCTTTCAGAACCAAAGGACTGTGGACCGGCGCCTACTTCTCTAAACCCGACTGGCATTGTGATCACTATTGGGATCCTTATTTCCCGCCACTGGACAGAAATGTGAATTACGATCCGGCTGAATATCCGGAAAAATGGGAAAAATATGTGCAATTTACGCACAATCAGATCATGGAGCTGATGTCGGATTACGGAAAGATAGACATCCTGTGGCTCGATGGCGGATGGGTGGCCAGGCAGGAACCGGAAAAAATCAAAGAATGGTATCATAAAGAAGCTGCTGCCACCCAATCGGGTTTCCTGAAAAGTAATATTGTGAGCCAGGATATCCGGATGGATGAGCTGGTTCAGAAAGCGCGCGAAAAACAACCCGGCCTGATCGTGGTTGACCGCGCCGTGCCCGGTAAAAATCAGAATTACCTCACACCGGAAAACAGGGTACCCGAACAGGCGCTTCCTTATCCCTGGGAATCCTGTATCATAGCCGGCGGGGGCTGGTCGTGGGTGCCGGAGGCCGGTTATATGAAGGGCCGTGAGGCGGTTCACCTGCTTGTGGATATTGTAGCCAAAGGGGGAAATCTCCTTCTGAATATTGCGCCGGGGCCCGAAGGCCAGTGGCATCCTCAGGCGTATGAACTGCTCTCGGACATAGGCAACTGGATGAAAGTGAACGGGGAAGCCATATACGAAACAAGGGCCATTCCTCCTTACCGGGAAGGTAAAGTTTGCTTGACCAAAAAAAAGGACGGCTCCGTTTATGCCATTTACCTTGCGGATGAAAATGAAAAAGGCCTTCCCCCCACTGTCAGGATACCATCCAAACAGTTGACTGATAACCCCTCCGTTACACTCGTGGGAGTGGATGCTCTGCTCAAATGGAAAAAGGATGGCGATGGCTTCGTAGTAGAGGTACCGGAACAGTTTCAGATAGTTCCCCCCTGCAAATACGCATGGGCGCTGAAAATCAGCCAGAGTGCGGGGAATGATTGATTGTTAAGTGGCTTAAACCGGATTTCAGCAATAAAAACTGACCGAAACATCATCCCGGGCGAATAATAAGCTTTTTTACATTAATACCTAAGGCAACGCACCGAAAAACCGTTTGTCATCACATTGCCACCACCTGTCACAATTCCATTATTGTAATTCAGGCTTCGGGTACCTGACATATAGGATGAATAACCTGTACTGTGCCACCAGCCGGCAATCTGACCCATGCCCAGGAATGGTGCATTATAAGGACGATATCCACCCGGAAGGCCTGCAAAGCCATAATCATCTGTGCCAAAATTGCCATAATTTGTGTCTTCGTCCCACCGGGGATGTTCAAAGGTGTGGCATGAGCCACCCAATGGTGAGTAGGCCTGTCTGCAGGATTTCAGCTTGTTGCCGTTGGGCGATGAAGTTCCGCCAATAAAATCTGTCAGGACGTTCCACTCACTTTCTGTGGGCACATGCCATCCTTCCGGGCAAAGTCCTCTGGTATCATTCACAGCGTACCAGTTGTACAAAGCCCCGTACTTGTCTTTCCAGGTTGGGTCATTTTCATACCATACATAAGCGCCTGTGCTTAAGTTGTTCCAGGAAGTGGTTACATTAGGAATTGCCACACCATTTCTGTAAGTGGTGGTTTGCAGGTTCTCTTTCATCCAGCACTGTCCTCCGATAAGCACTGTATTATAGGTGTTTCCGTCAATATCGGTGATTGGCTGGCCGCAGCTCCATACCGGAGGGTCATTCTGGGTAGAAAAACCCCAGACCACCCCTTCTGTGCTGTTCCCGTGGTCATCATGGGCAGCGATTTTCCAGAAATACTGAGTTCCATAACCCAGTGTGCCGGGATTGTATATTGTATCGCTCTGACCTGAAACAACCAATCCGGGAGGATCAACTATACCAAAGTAAACATCATAGGTTAAAGGATCGTTCTCAGGATCGGTGCAACTCCAAGAAAGCTGTGTGTTGAGGGGTTGGGCTGTAGCGTTGTCTGGCGGGGTGGGGTCAGAGGGTGGGTCAGGGGGCTGGTTGACCGGCGCTTCATCCCTGAGGCAACGGACGGACCAGGCGTATCCCTTATCATCACTGGCGTGGAAAATCGTGGCAAGATTGAACCCCAGCCCCCTGTACCATGCATTCGACATACTTGCAATACTTGAAGACCAAAAATTTCCCACGCCGGACAGTCCGATGAAACCACCTGTTGTGCTGCGGTATCCACCCGGCAGACCTGTGAAATCACTGGAATTCGTGGCTCCTGTGTTTGGGTCTGCCCAGTGGGCTGTGCCCGCTTCCTTCAGCCTGCCGCCTCCGTCAATACCCCGCCAGCCTGTGCTGCCGCAAGTGATCGAAGGATCAACAAACTGCTCCAGGGTACACCAGTCGTCATCATCCGGCAGGCGCCAGCCGTCAGGACATATACCCTGTGATCCGGTGCCGTATTGCATCATTTCATCCCATTGGTAAAGGCCGCCATAAACGGCACAGTTGGCCGGATCGTCTGCATAACAGTACTTTTCGATGATTCCGTTGCCAGTCTGCGGGCTGCTGCCACTGATCATCGTACCGGTATTCATGTTTTCCTTCATCCAGCATTGTGAGCCAATTAGTACTGTATTGTATAAGTTGCCCTCAATATCGTGAATCACATTTCCGCAAGCCCAGGCTCCCACCGACTGCGAACTCCTGCCGCTGTTGATGACCCAGTGATCGATTTTATCAATATTGTTCACCTGGCTGTTCATGTCAAAATCACCTTCCAGATAACCCGAAAGGCCGGCCTGGATCACCCAAACCTCATTTTTGTCCACATTGTTGACCTGACCGTCACCATTTCCATCGCCCGAAGTCAATCCCCAAATACCCGCAGCTATCTGTTTATGGGCGGTTACACCCCCGTAAGCCTGGCCGGCGGCAGTGGTGAAATCATAACTGTAAAGGTTTCCATCCAAAAGAAGCTCGCTTCCCGACATCACTGCCAGGTGGTTGCGATGGTAAATTACTGCAAACAGATTGTAATTCACCGGGCAGCTTATCTGTATGGGGCTTACACCGTCAACAGAAACAATATCCCCGTTTTTCAGGAGAAATGCTGCCATTGTGGCAATGATATTATCCCGGTATGCTGTTGTGGCATCGCCGGGCGTTTCCCTGAACTCCACCAGCACCCAGTCGACTACATCGGCGTTGGGTATGGCAGCCACGCTCTCGCCGCCGGCATAATACCAGGGCGCTGAGTTGTAAGGTTGCTGTAATGGCAAATGGTTGCCGGAATTAAGCCAGGTGCCCATTTCCGTTCCGCCGTAGGGGCCTTCCAGGAAGGCTTTCAGGCTGACGTCATAAGGTTGCGCAAACAAACCTGAGGTTGCAAGAACCGTGATCACTACACAAATTAAACCAGTAGTTCTTTTCATCTTAGCTTATATTTATTAGTATGATAAGGCAAATATAATGGAAATAAACAGCCAATACCATAAAAATTTTAATCATGAAAAGATCTTGCATGTTAAATCAGTTTGTTTTGCAAAACTTCCGAAATATTTTAGTCCGGTTGCAATCCGGCTTCTCAGTGAGGCGGAATGGTACGATTATCCGCCTTTATAAATTCCCTGTATTCAGATCATTCAGGAATTCTCTTTCACCTTCCAATTCTCCCCGTTTAGCTTTGGATATTTCCCGTTCGCGCTGAAAAATTAATTTCTTGTGCGAAAAAGCTTTTATTTTGCCACCGGTTTTCAATCCTGTCATATTATGAATTTGAAAAAGTCAGTTTTCACCCTTTTCGCTCTGGCAGCGCTCTTCTTTGCATGCAAGCACAGCCCTGAGGAGATTCAGCCTCCGCCGGGGGGCAATCCGGTCACCCCGCCCATCGACACCCTGGCATGCGACTCAACCAACGTGAGTTATCCCGGCACCGTAGTTCCCATCCTGAATGCTTACTGCATAAGCTGCCACAGTGGATCCCAGCCTTCGGGAGGCCTGGACTTCAATGATTACAGTGATTTGGCTTTTGTGGCCAAAAACGGCTCCCTCATTGGCTCCATGAAACATCTTTCTGGCTTCTCTCCAATGCCGAAAGATGGCAACAAGCTGTCAGAATGTGAAATAGCCCTTGTGGAAAAATGGATTAACGATACAGTGTTTAATGTGATTATTGACACCACCGAATGCGACTCCTCCGCTGTAACTTATCCAGGCACCGTATTTCCGATACTTCAGGCCAATTGTATTTCATGCCATAGTGGTCCGGCGCCAGAAGCAGGCATGGATTTCAATGACTATGAACAGGTAGCCACCATTGCCCAGACAGGCGCTCTCATGGGTTCAATCATGCATTTGACGGGCTATTCACCCATGCCTGATAATGCACCGAAACTTTCCGCTTGTGAGATAGCCCTGATCCGTAAATGGATCAATGACACCACCTTCATCCCCGGAGGGGGTGGAGGTATTCCCTGCGACCCCGATACGGCATATTTTCAGAATGACGTACTGCCGCTGCTCCAATCAAGCTGTGGTGTAATCGGTTGTCACGATCCTGGTACCGCCACGGAAAGGGTGATTCTGACCAGTTATAACTTTGTTATGCAAACCACAGAAGTGGTTCCCGGCCAGCCCTGGGAGAGTGAAATTTACGAAGTCATTATGGAGGATGACCCTGAGAAAAGAATGCCACCTTCCCCACAACAACCTCTGACTGTTGAACAAAAAGCCCTGATCTATAAGTGGATAGCCCAGGGCGCATTGAACAATCACTGTGATGATGAGGATTGTGATTCTATCAATGTTACATTTTCACAAACCGTGTGGCCCATAGTACAAAACAGCTGTTTCGGATGTCATTCCGGCCCTGCCCCGTCAGGAGGGATAAGTCTGACAAATCACGGCCAGGTAAAGGCCGCCTCCTCCATTCCTGCAGGAAACCCCGGAAGCCTTCTTGGATCGGTAACCTGGGCCAATGGAAACGTTCCCATGCCCAAAAACGGTTTCCAGCTTTCGGAATGTAAAATTGCTCAAATCAAAAAATGGATACAGGATGGAATGCCAAATAATTAATAAAATCAGGAATATTGCGGCCTTTACAGCGATGGTCGCCATTACAGGCCTGCTGACAGGCTGTTACATCGACAACGAAGAAGATTTATACCCTCAGACCGGAGGTTGCGACACCGCAAATGTCACCTACACACTGAGCATTGCTCCACTGATGGCAGATAAATGCAACAGTTGCCATGGAGGAAACTCCCCGGAAGCCGGCCTTAAAACTGACAATTATAATGACCTTAAAACCCTGGCCGGTGACGGCAGGCTGCAGGGAACTGTAAATCACCTGAGCGGTTATTCCCCTATGCCTAAAAACAAGCCGAAACTGAGTGATTGTAATCTGGCCAAAATAAAAACCTGGATTGATAACGGCGCTCTGAATAACTAATCCGTAAATAATAATGATGACAATAATCAAGAATACACTTATCATACTGGCAATCCTGTTGATCATTATGCAACCCGCGGTGAAAGCACAGGATGACCTTATGGATCTGCTTGGCGATGACCCCGAAACGGTGGATTACGCCTATGCCACCTTCAAAGCAACCCGTATCGTCAATGCACAGTCGGTGGAAAATCCCGCCCCGGGTGTGTTGCTTTTCATGATACAGCACCGTTTCGGGCAACTGAATTCGGGGGCTTATGAATTATGGGGGCTTGATAATGCCACCATACGACTTGGACTGGAATACGGAGTCACCGAAAGGCTTGCATTCGGGATCGGAAGGAGCTCTTTTAACAAAACTTTTGACGGCTTCCTGAAATATAAGATACTGAGGCAAAGTTCAGGCCTTCATAATATGCCCGTTACCCTTTCTTATTATGCTTCAGCCACGGTTACCAGCCTGACATGGGCTGACCAGGGAGTGCCTGACAGGACGAATTACAACAGTTCCCGCTGGGCTTATACCCATCAGTTGCTGCTGGCCCGGAAATTCAGCTCCAGCTTCTCATTGCAACTCATGCCCACTATCGTTCACAAAAACCTTGTGCCCACCATTGAGGATCAGAACACCATCTTTTCGGCAGGAATTGGCGGAAGATACAAACTGACCAACAGGATGTCGGTAAACATGGAGTATTTCTATACCCCGACAGAACAAACTTCCTACCTGTTTGATCAGCCGCTTTCCATCGGTTTCGACATTGAAACCGGGGGCCATGTTTTCCAGCTTCATTTCTCAAACGCCAAAGCCTTTTTCGATGACGGCTTTATAACTGCAACCCGCGGGAAATGGGAAAACGCCGATATCTATTTCGGGTTCAATATTTCTCGTGTTTTTACCATCAAAAAGCCCGACACATTTAAAGAGTAAAACGATTTTTTACTTCTGCGAAAAGAGTGGTTCCTGTTGGATCCGCTGCATGTCATTCCATATTCTCCCCTCTTCTGTAAATCATTTTGATTGATATTCTTGCCGGTTACCCGCTTTTGATTATATTTGCCCTGTTAAACTTAATTGTTGATGGATACCCTTGTCAAAACATACGGAAGCGCCATCATTGGCGTCAACGCCATCACCATCACGGTAGAGGTTAATATTGATACAGGAGTCAACTATTACCTGGTGGGATTGCCCGACAGCGCCATCAAGGAGAGCCAGCAAAGGATATATGCCGCTCTCAAAAATGTGGGATTCAGGGTCCCCGGAAAAGCGATCACCATTAACATGGCCCCTGCCGACATCCGGAAGGAGGGCTCAGCATACGATCTGACCATTGCACTTGGAATTCTTGCCGCTTCGGGGCAGATAAAAAATGAAGGCATAGGCGAATACATCATGATGGGCGAACTGTCGCTTGATGGCGGCCTGCAACCCATCAAAGGCGCCCTGCCCATCGCCATTGAAGCCAGGAAAAAGGGGTTCAAAGGCTTCATCCTTCCTGCTCAGAATGCACGTGAAGCGGCCATTGTTGACAGCCTTGAAGTGTACGGCGTGAAAAGCATCAGTGATGTGATCGGTTTTTTTAACGGCGATAAGAAGCTTTTGCCTGAAAAAATAAATACCAGGGAAGAATTTTTCAATACCCTGAACAGCTATGAGTTTGACTTTTCCGATGTGAAAGGCCAGGAAAACATCAAAAGGGCGCTTGAAATTGCCGCTGCAGGAGGTCATAATGTTTTGCTGATAGGCCCCCCGGGGGCAGGCAAGACCATGCTTGCCAAAAGGCTTCCCGGCATCCTGCCTCCGCTGAGCCTTCATGAAGCTCTGGAAACCACCAAGATACATTCGGTTGCCGGGAAAATGGGCAGGGAGGATGCACTCCTTTCGGTACGGCCATACCGTTCGCCCCACCACACCATCAGCGATGCCGGCCTTGTCGGGGGAGGCACCTATCCCATGCCCGGGGAGATATCCCTGGCACACAACGGCGTACTTTTCCTGGATGAACTGCCTGAGTTCAAAAGGACTGTCCTTGAAGTGATGCGCCAGCCTATGGAGGACCGGGTGGTGACCATCTCACGCGCCAGGCTTACTGTGGAATACCCGGCCAGCTTCATGCTGGTGGCAGCCATGAACCCCTGCCCATGCGGATATTACAACCATCCCGAAAAAGACTGTTCATGCGCTCCCGGAATGGTTCAAAGATACCTCAACAGAATATCAGGGCCCTTGCTTGACAGAATCGATATCCATGTTGAAGTGGTGCCTGTGCCCTTTGGTGAACTTTCAAGGATGACAACCGCCGAAAAAAGCGCCGTCATCCGTGACAGGGTGATTGAAGCACGCAAAATCCAGGAACAACGGTATTCCGAACACAAAGAAGTTCACTGCAATGCCCAGATGTCGAGCAAAATGCTCAGGGAACTCTGCCAGATCGACCAGCAGGGCAATCTTCTGCTCAAAACGGCCATGGAAAGGCTCAGCCTCTCAGCACGCGCTTACGACAGGATAATTAAAGTTTCACGAACCATTGCCGATCTGGATGCCTCCGATGACATCAAACCCGAACACCTTGCCGAAGCCATCCAGTACCGGAGTTTGGACCGGGAGAACTGGGGAGGAGGGTGATCATATTCCATTGCCGATGTTCCATGTTCCATATACCAATTAAATGTGAAATGAGCAATGAGCAATCTGGAATGGGCAATGCTCCGCACCGGGGAAACGAAGGTCATATTCCATTGCCGATGTTCCATTTTCCATATACCAATTAAATGTGAAATGACCAATGAGCAATCTGGAATGAGCAATGCTCCGCACAGGGGAAATGAGGATCATATTCCATTGCCGATGGGCCATTTTCCATATACCAAATTAAATGTGAAATGACCCATGAGCAATCTGGAATGGGCAATGCTCCGCACAGGGGAAACGAAGGTCAGATTCCATTGCCGATGGGCCATGTTTCATATACCAATCAAATGTGAAATGTGAAATGAGCAATCTGGAATGGACAATGCTCCGCACAGGGGAAACGTGGGTCATATTCCATTGCCGATGTTC
>JAFGME010000095.1 GCA_016927695.1 Bacteroidales bacterium | reverse complement strand
AGTGCAGGAAACGCAAAGCAGCAAGACGTAATACGCTGGATTTAATGCTGGACAAACTGACAAGTGTAATGAACATTAATTTAATCAATAAAATGATGATAAAAATCAACAAGAATTATTTCCTGCCAGTTTTGGCTTTTTGTTTTCTATCGTCCTGTGGTGACTTAAGTAAAGAAGCAGAGAAAAAACTGAATGAATTAAAAGACAAAACTGAATCTTTGGATTCTTTGATAAATAAAGAAGTTGATAAGGTTTTAACTCTTGATTCACTGATTAATCTCGAAAGTGACAAGGTAAAAAAACTTGATTCATTAATTAATAAAACATCCTCAAAACTTGACTCTATTGCAAATGAGAAGGTTAAGCTTTTTGAGAAAATTATTAAATAAGAAAGGAGTAATATTATGAAATGTCCAAATTGCAATGTTAACCTCGTAATGGCAGACCGAAGCGGTATCGAAATTGACTACTGCCCGGAATGTCGTGGTGTTTGGCTTGATCGTGGAGAACTTGATAAAATTATTGAACGTTCTTCACAAAACATCAAGAATGTGCAACAGGATGGCTATTCTGAAAAACAAAGATATCCATCAGATAGAGATTATCACTATAAAAAGAAAAAAGGACTGTTCGGTGAATTGTTTGACTTTTAATGAAATTACCTTGTTTGAAATCTTCACAAGTTGAAGGTATGACTATCAAATATTCAAGACAGAAAATAAGCACGAAAACCCATCACGCAATACAGCCCATGGAGGGAAATGTGGAAGTTTGAAGTTTTCTTCCCCGCATCAGGCGTTGTAACGGTGGATAGGGAAGTCGCCTGCACACCCCAGTGTCCATATTACCAATCCGTTATGGTTTATAATAGAAAAAACTATGGCATTTGAAACCTGAATACAAATCGTTGTTTTTGCATAAAACAATATGTAATGAATACTCTGACTTTATCGACAGACCTTCCTTCAGGTCTTTTTCCTGCTTTGTCTGAATGTATTGTCTTTATTGGGAAAACAAAAATAATGCTGCATTTAACATATACCAGGCACAGGCAGGGATCAGGCGCTTATTCTGCCCCTTGAAGAAGGAAGCTGTCGGGCTGAATATCCCCGTTCAGCTAACTCCAAATTCACTCAAACCCAGCCACCCGGAAATCAGGTTGCCGGATAGTTTTGTATCTTTGCTTAAAATTTGGATATGGCATCGCGAAAAAAAGTTGATTTCCTTGTAACGGGTCCGGGGAGAGTCGCATATTGCACTGTTCCATCGATGTTCTGTAAAAGAGGATGTAATTGTAAACTCCCAAAGTAAAAAAGATTATGGCTCTTATAAAACCGGTTAATGGAATTTTGCCAGTCGTAGGGAAGAACTGCTTTCTTGCCGAAAATGCCACCCTGACGGGAGATGTCGTGATCGGCGACAATTGCAGCATCTGGTTCAATGCCGTGATCAGGGGAGACGTCCACAGCATCAGGATCGGCAGCAATGTCAACATCCAGGACGGGGTGGTGATCCACTGCACCTATAAAACAGCCCCGGTGAACATAGGCAGCAATGTTTCCATAGCCCATAACGCTGTTATTCATGGTTGCACCATCCACGACAATGTATTGATAGGCATGGGAGCAATAATCATGGACCATGCCGTGATAGAAAGCAATTCGGTGATTGCCGCCGGCGCCCTGGTTCTCAAGAATACGGTGGTTGAAGCGGGAAGCGTATATGCAGGGGTACCGGCAAAAAAAATCAGGGAGGTGGACCCGGAGCTGTCAAAAGGTGAGATCAGCAGAATAGCCGACAGCTATAACATGTATGCTTCCTGGTACCGGAATGAAGATCAGAACTGAACCGTAAATTAGCAAATGCATTCCTTTATGTTACTGATCTACAACGAAAAAAATACCAGCAGGGCAAGATACGCTTTTGACCTGTATTTTAATGAACTTCTGGGCGTTTCGTTTCAGATCACTGCCAACAGGGATGAATTTATCCGCTACGAAGGCCCTAAACTGAACTATTCAAAGCAACCTTTCGGGGAGGAACTTTTTATCGCCTCCACCAACATTCTTTTTGAAAGAGGAATAACCGGACAAAAGATTACCCATTCCCTTACGCCGGCAGGCCATATCCTTTACCCGACCTACCACAGAAGCTCAGCGCTTCCGTTTGATCCTTTTGCCGCCGGATTTTATCTTGTATCAAGATATGAGGAATACCTCCCTTATATGAAAGATGAGTACGGGCGGTTTTCGGCGAAGGAAAGCCTGGCGTATGAAAAAGGATTTTTACAGCAACCGCTTGTCAATCATTGGGCCAGAGACATTGCCCGACTGATCGGGAAAAAACACCCGGGCTTTATATTTCCCGTTAAAAAATTCAGGTTTCTTCCCACCATTGATGTGGATGCCGCTTTTGCTTACAGGCACAAAGGAATTTTCCGCACCGCGGGAGGGTATCTGAATTCTCTTCTGACATTGGACTTTAAGGAGATCGCAGAAAGGACAAAGGTCAATTTTGGATGGCGAAAAGACCCTTTCGATACGTTCCAGTATCATCGGGAGCTTCAGAAAAAGCATCAACTGAAAGTGATTTTTTTTATCCTTTTTGCCGATTACGGGTTAAACGACAAGAACATACCGGTAACGAACCTCAGCTTCCAGAGGTTGATCAAATCCCTTGCAGATTATGCCGAAATCGGCATCCACCCTTCATTTTCGTCCGACAAAAACCCCCATAAGCTGAAAACCGAGGTAGAAAGGCTCTCCCAGGTTTTAAACTGGGAGATCACCAAAAGCAGGCAACATTTTTTGCTCCTGAACCTGCCATCTACTTACAGGAACCTTATCAACCTTGGCATTACCGATGATTATTCCATGGGGTTTGCCTCACAGCCAGGATTCAGGGCAGGCATCTGCGACAGCTTTTACTTTTATGACCTTGAACTGGAAACAAAAACACCGCTGAGGGTACATCCCTTCACTTTGATGGACGGCACCTTGCGCGACTATATGAATATCTCAAGGGAGGAAGCTGCGGATCAGATTGACCGTTTGATCCAAACCGTAAAACAGGCGGAAGGAACATTTATATCCATCTGGCATAATGAATCACTGAGCGATGCCAAAAGATGGGCCGGATGGCGCGAAATATATGAACAAATGATCTTTACAGCCACCCAATGATTCAGGATGATCAGCCATCTGACACATAACAGGATCGACAAGGAAAAATGGGACAAGTGCATTAAAACCGCGTTCAACGGGATGGTGTATGCCTATTCATGGTACCTCGATATCGTGGCAGGTGAATGGGAGGCGCTGATTGAAAACGACTATGATAAGGTTTTCCCTCTTACCGGAAATAAAAAAGCAGGTTTCCACTATCTGTTCCAGCCTCCGTTTACGCAACAGCTGGGGGTGTTTTCAAGAAGCCTCCTTACGGAAGAAAAAGTAATGGAGTTCCTGAACGCAATTCCCAAAAAATATAAGTTCGTTGAGATCAACCTCAATATGTTCAATAAAACAAACCTCTCAAAGTTCAGGGTGGAGCCCTGGGTAACATATCAGCTTGACCTGATAAAAACTTATGAGGGTATTTCAAACAATTATTCTGAAAACTTAGGCAGAAACCTCAAAAAGGCAAACAACGCAGGCTTAACCACCGGGAAAAATGTTAAACCCGATGACATCATACTACTTTTCAGGGAAAACAGGGGAAAGGGTCTGAAACATCTTTCAGAAGACGACTATAAAAAACTTAAAAGGCTGATTTATATGGCCATGTATAAAGGCATTGCCCAAACTTACGGAGTGTTTGATGAAACAAATATGCTTTGCGCCGGGGCCGTTTTTATGAAAAGCCATCAAAAGCAGATTTTTTTATTCTCAGGCGCCAATGAAACCGCCAGAAAAAACAATGCCATGGCGCTGCTTATTGATGGTTTTATCAGGGAGTATGCCCATCAGACACTTACCCTCGACTTTGAGGGGTCGAATGATCCCGGACTGGCCCGTTTTTACAGTCATTTCGGATCGAAGAAATGTTTTTACTACCATCTCACCATCGATCATCTTCCCCTGCCTGTTTCTCTTTTACTGAAGCTGAAAAAAATTATCCGGGGAAAATAAAAGTTGTTATCCTGTTGTTAATTGAAGCATTTTGGTTACATTTATCGTTTCATTTGAATAAAAAATAAGCCGGAATGATACATCAACTTGGAAAGGAAAATTCTTTGCTGAACCAGTATCTCGCTGAACTCAGGGATGCCAGTGTGCAAAAGGACAGTATGCGTTTCAGGAAAAACCTGAAAAGGGTGAGTCAGATTTTTGCCTACGAGGTCAGCAAAAAACTTGAATATCATAACCAGGAAGTGTTTACTGCATTAGGTTCTGCAAAGGTTCCTGTGATCAGCGACAGCATTGTCATCGCTTCCCTCATGCGTTCGGGGCTGGCCATGCATGAAGGCTTTCTGGATTTCTTTGATAAGGCCCATAGCGCCTTTATTTCCATTTACAGGAAAGTGGAAAAGGGAGAAAAAACAGATCTCAGGGTCGATTATCTGTCCTCTCCCGACCTGAACAATAAAATACTTATTCTTGCCGATCCGATGCTTGCCACCGGAATATCTGCTGCAACGGCCATAAGAGAACTCTCCGCTTTCGGGAAGCCCGATCATACCCATCTTACAGTTGTTGTGGCCAGCCAGGAAGGCATTGACTATGTGAAAAGAAACGCACCCAAGTCCAACTTTACGATCTGGACAGGGGCCATTGACGATGAACTTACCGCACAGGCGCTCATTGTTCCGGGCCTGGGTGATGCAGGAGACCTTTCATACGGCAAAAAAAATGAATGAAGCAAATGCCGCCGGCCTTTTGTTTTTTGTCACATAATTAAACAGGAACTGTTGCGTTTGATATCCGATAGCGGATTGTATTCCGGGTGTATATTCTTATCTATTTGATAACTAATGTTTTATAAATGGTATAGATTTTGATTTTGCTTACTTTCATGACAACTGCCGTTAACATCCTTCTGGCCGGGCTTGATCCGGGCGTACTTTTTAAGATGATCCAGGTGCTGCTTATAAGCAGTATCAAATTTGTTTTTGCCCCCCTTATCTCCGCCGGTTATGGATTCAGCTATCTTCAAACAGCCGTGATCACAACCATTGGTGGAATATCCGGTGTATTGTTCTTCTACTTTATCAGCAGATTTTTTGTGAAACTGTTTTACAAATATTGCCCCATTGTAATCTCGTATTTCACCCAAACCGATTGTGAAACAATTTTCCCGAAGATAAGGAAAAGAAAAACCCGGAAGTTTTTTACCAGGAAAAACAAGCTCATCATCAGGGTAAGAAACCAATACGGGTACCTGGGCATTATAGCTCTTACTCCGGTATTACTTTCGATCCCCATCGGCAGTTTTCTGGCAGGCAAATATTATTCACACCGGAAAAACCTTCTCATCCACATGAGCCTTTCGGTGATATTCTGGTCATTTCTTATTTCCACCGTTTTCTTCCTTTTTTGATACATAACCCTGATAAATTTGTAACACTTATCAGCGAAACAAGTAACTTTGCCTTCCGTAACACATCTTTCAGGTTTTGAAACTTTTTCTGGAAAATATCAGGATATCCATCGTAGCCATAAGGAGCCACATGCTCAGGACCATTCTTACCATCCTGATCATTGCCTTCGGGATCATGGCGCTGGTAGGCATACTTACATCCATTGATGCCATCAGGTATTTCCTCACCGAAAACTTCACCATGATGGGAGCCAACACCTTCACCATCCGGAACAGGTCGATGAGAATACAGATTGGAAGTGATGTGCACCAGTCAAGAAATTATGAACCCGTTACCTTTGACCAGGCGGTAACGTTTAAGGAGGGGTTTGATTTTCCGGCCGCCGTTTCGGTACATACTTTTGCTACCCATATTGCCACCCTGAAATATGGATCCGAAAAAACCAATCCCAACGTTGCTGTCATCGGAACCGATGAGGACTATCTTACCACATCGGGAAACGTACTGGAGAAAGGGAGAAATTTTTCCAATCATGAGATTTACTATGGGTCTCACGTAACCATCATCGGGAGCGAATTAGCCAAAAATCTATTCAAAAACAACGAAGATCCGGTAGGTAAAATCATTTCGATCGGCCCTGGCAAATACCTGGTTATCGGGGTACTGCAGGAAAAAGGATCGAGTTTTGGTTTTTCAGGCGACCGGAATTGCCTCCTTCCCCTCAACAATGTGCGTCAGTATTTTTCAATGGCCAATGCGTCATTCACCATAAGTGTCACCGCCACCAATCCCGTGATGATGGAAACCGCCATTGGTGAAGCAACAGGGCTTTTCAGGATCATCAGGCAAACACCGCTGGGGATGGAAGATGATTTCGATATTTCCAAAAGCGATAAGCTGGTTGAGATTTTTCTTGAGAACATCAAATACATCACCCTCTCTGCCACCATTATCGGGTTGATCACCCTGATCGGGGCTGCCATCGGGCTGATGAACATCATGCTGGTGAGCGTCACGGAAAGAACCCGGGAGATCGGAATCAGGAAAGCCATGGGGGCTACCAAAAAGGCCATCAGGAATCAGTTTCTTTCGGAATCCATTGTCATAGCACAGCTTGGGGGAATCGTCGGGATCGTTTTAGGGATTGGCATCGGAAATATTCTGGCCATGATCATCGGAAGCACTTTCCTCATACCCTGGAGCTGGGTTGTTCTTGGCATCACCCTTTGTTTTCTGGTTGCCGTGGCTTCGGGATATCTTCCTGCCAATAAAGCCGCAAATCTCGACCCCATTGAATCGCTAAGATACGAATAACCGGCGCCTTTCCGGAATCACTCTGACAGAGGTCACTTCCAAAGTAAAAAAGAGGTGTACAATCGTTAACCCGGGCAGCAATCCCGGGTTGCTAAATCACTTTTTTCAGGATACCCAGAACGCCCCTGATAAATGTGGCGCTTGTAAGCACTTTCACCACCGGCGGTGTCGTTTTCCTTCTGCCTCTTGTGGATGCCGGCCTTTGAACTCTCCTGAAGTCTTCTTTTTGTGCCTTCTCCCACTCTTTCATATCTGCCTCCCTTTGAGCCTCCTTTTCAGCAAACTCAATTTTCCTGGAAAGCATTTCATAAGCGCTTTCGCGATCTATTACCTGATTATACTTTGCCACAAGGACTGAATTCCGGTTAATCAGGTTAATTTCTTCCTGTGTTAAAATATCCATACAGCTCATGGGAGCCCTCATCATGGTTGCTGCCAGAGGGGTGGGTATTCCTTTTTCATTTAAGGCAGTAACCAGCGCTTCACCAATTCCCAACTGTGTGAGTACCTCATCTGTTTTATAATAGCCGGACAGGGGAAAGTTTTCCGCCGTCAATTTAATGGCTTTCCTGTCAACAGCAGTGAAAGCCCTCAGCGAATGCTGAACTTTCAATCCAAGCTGTGCCAGGATTCCGTTCGGCACATCCATGGGATTCTGAGTGACAAAAAACACCCCAATGCCCTTCGAACGAATAAGCTTAACTATGTTTTCAATCTGATCGAGAAGCGCTTTACCGGCCTGGTCAAAAACAAGATGCGCCTCATCAATGAAAATAACCAGTTCAGGTTTTTCAACATCGCCTTTTTCAGGCATCTCATGATAAATTTCCGCAAGTAAACACAGCATAAAGGTCGAAAACAGTTTGGGTTTATCCTGTATATCATTAATCCGGATGATGTTAATAAAACCATTTCCATTCCTGTCATGCTTTAACAGGTCTTTTATATCGAACGACATTTCGCCAAAAAACAAACCGGCATCCTGTTGTTCAAGTTCGATTATTTTGCGGAGGATAATTCCGGTTGTTGAAGTGGATATCTTACCGTAATCCCGGTCAAGTTCCTCTTTGCCCTCTTTGGTGATGTACTGAATCACTTTTTTCAGGTCCTTGAGATCCAGCAAAGGCATGTGTTTATCGTCGCAATATTTAAAAATAATGGCAAGCACCCCGGCCTGTGTATCGTTCAGATCGAGGATACGGGAAAGGAGAACTGAACCGAATTCAGAAACTGTAGCGCGCATTCTTACCCCTTCCTGTTGCGAAAGGGTCATCAATTCCACCGGAAAGCCTTTAACAGCATAAGGCAGGCCAATTTTATCATGCCTTTCGGTAATAAACGGTTTTTCCACCCCCTGCATGGCCACGCCGCTCAGGTCGCCTTTCACATCCATCAGCAAAACAGGAACCCCGTTTTCTGAAAGCTGCTCAGAAATCACCTGCAATGTTTTGGTTTTGCCTGTGCCTGTTGCCCCGGCAATCAGCCCATGCCGGTTCATCGTTTTTAAAGGTATTTTAATGTGCAATCCCGGTATGGTTTCCCCATCGAGGATGGCCCCGCCAAGCACCAGATGATGACCCTTACAGGTATATCCGCCCATTATTTCATCAAAAAAATTCTCTTTCTTTCCCATAATCAACGAAGGATAAATACTATTGCTTTTCAGATATTATGCCCGTTCAAAAAATAATGTTGCAAACCAGGTTACTGCCTGAACAGCTCCGAGTCAAGTTCAGGCCATTTCAAATCGAGGCTGCGGAGTGTTTTTAATACTTCTTCTGCCACAAAATATAGTTTTTGCCAGTTTTTATCGGAGGGAACAATGTGCCATGGAATTTCACCGCATTCGTTGAAAATCCGTTCATACACTTTCAGGTAATCCTGCAATTTTATGCGTGTTTCCCAGTCACCATCCTTATGCTTCCAATGTTTCTTCTGCATCCGGACCCTGTCCATCAATCTTTCTTTCTGCACCTCAGGGGAGACGTTCAGGTAAAATTTAAGAACCCGGGTGTCATTGTGCAGGAGCAATCTTTCAAAATCGTTGATCAAACGAAAGCGTTGTTCTATCAATTCTTCCGGAAGAAATCCTTCCACCGATGGAACGAGTATGTCCTCATAATGCGACCTGATAAATATCTGAATATCCCCTTTGGCCGGAGTTTCTTTATGGATCCGCCACAAAAAATCATGCGCATATTCTTCGGGGCAGGGTTTTTTAAAACTTTTAATTTTAATGCCCACCGGATTGCAATATTCCAGCAATCCCCGTGTGAGCCCATCCTTGCCCGACGCATCAAGTCCCTGAAATACAATCAGCAAACTGTATCTCTGCTGAGCATACATTTGATATTGCAATCCGCCAATTTCTTCCAGTATCTCTTTTGTTCTTTTCCGGATTTTTTCCTTATCCCACTCTTGAATAAATGAAGGATGGCCGGATAATATCATCATCGGAATGAATATTTCAGATCAACAAATAAAAATCATGAAAATGTCACAGGAACTAATCGAGCACTTCGAAGCTGATTTTCGCCACGATCCTGAACTCAACAACGACATTATCCTTAACCACTGCACTATGATCCTTAATATAAACCGAACGAATGCCTTTCACTGTTTTGCCGGCTGTTTTAACGGCATTTCTCAGGGCGTCTTCCCAACTTTTATCGGAAGAAGCCAATAATTCAATAACTTTTAGTACTGACATGGTGTTAAAATTTAAATTAGAATAATTTTATTTTATTGTGAACCCATTGCTTTCAAAGGTAATAAATTTCCATGAGTATTTGTGCATCTTCCCATTAAAATTTCGATTTGGTTGCCATTATTGTTTTGCAGGAGAGGCTTTCAGAAAAAACAAAGGCCAGAACAAAATCAATATTAAGGAAACGGCAGTCAGTGCAGGCCCGATGCCCCAAAGGTCGGCAAACCAGCCGGCGAGCGGGGCTATCAATGCCGCAAGCAGTGAATGAGCCTGTGACTCGGCGGAAAGCACCGAAGCCAGAACATTTTTATTGACGTTTTCGCTCACAAAGGCTATTCCAATGGGTTTACGCAAATTTTCGATCATATAAATCAACAGGAAAAAAGCTACTGAAAGAAGGATGTAATCCATAAGATAAAAGAGTCCGCAGAGGATACCGGCCAGGAGGCCTATAAGCAATGTCAGGTTCAGCGGTTTGGTTAAAGTGCCGAATCTGTTGGCAAACACGCCCGAACCTCTGGAAGCAAAGGAGGTGATGAAATAAATGATGAAATACACCCCCCCGATAACCACGGATGTCCTCTTTTCTGTTTCCATAAGCACAAGCACCGGCAGCGACAAAGCCATCGCTTCAAGAACAGGCTGCAGGTAATCCCTGATCCCGGTATAAAAGCCGGTAAAAGCAGACAGGTGAAAAATCGCCTTCACCATCCGGCGGTCCCTGAATGAATGATAAAAGTCCGAAAGTACCTGTTTCAGATTAGCCATTACCGTTCCTTTCCTGAAAGTCTTTGTGCTTCCATTCAGTACCGGAGGGTATGAAGATATCAGGAGTATGTCAAGGATACAGGGGATGGCCGAAAAAAGGAAAACCGGCCTGTAACTTCCTGTCAGAAAAACAAACAGCGCTGCCAAAAGCGCCGAAGTTGCCGATCCCAACTGCGACCACGACCTGGTGTGCCCATAATAATACACTTTCTGGCCGACCCAGCCCCTGAGGCTTAAATAATCGAAAATCATGGCTTTGTGGGTTCCGGTGCGGAAAGCATCCCCTAATGAATATATCACCATGGCCAAAACAAAGCCGGCATACCTGTCAGAAAAATAATAAATGATGAAGGAAAAAGTGTAAAAGGCAAAAGAGGCGATCAGGGTTCTTTTCCTGCCGAAGGCATCGGAGAGTATACCGGCAGGTATCTCCAGCAGGTTCCTTCCGATTTCCCTGATGCTGTACAAAATCCCGATTTCAAGAAAAGTAAGCCCGTTATCCAGAAAAAAGAGGACAAGAAAAGGCTCATAAAACCTGAGGTTTTTCAGGAATCCGTACGAACAGAATTTGAAATACTGAAAGTCTTTGTTGAATGCCTGCACTTTCCCGGACATACCCTCATCATCTTTGTCCCAAATTTAATACATTGTGACAAAAGTTATGTTAAGAAAAAAGAGGGCTGTAATAAAGTAAGGGAAAAATACTATTCCTCACAAATTTTGCCTAAGATTTCCAGTCCTTTGCATCCCTGCATGCCGCTGAATTTTGTGAGGTCATTCAGGGAAAATTTTCCGGCAACGGAGATAAGGGTTGTTTCCTCCTTTTCCTTTATCATGATGATGACCGAAGCAATCGTTTCTTTATCCTTTTTCACAAGAAATTCAACATTGTCCCCCTTGCTTTTCACTTCCACAAGCCCCTTATAATCATCGACATTGATTTGTTGCCGGAATTCGTCATACAGCGCTCCTGCCTTCCCTTTCCCGGCCTCTTTGGCGTCGCAGGATACCATCAGAAGGTTTACTTTTTCTGAGAAGCCGGGGGTGGATTTTCCCCCTGAATTTTTCAAACCCAGCATATTGGTGTTCAATTCAAGAAAATAATACCCCTCCT
>JAFGME010000094.1 GCA_016927695.1 Bacteroidales bacterium | reverse complement strand
TCCCTGTCGCTTAATGATTCCAATGATTATGACCGATTTCTGTTGAACACCAGATATTGGACACAGTAATTATTATAAGGTTTAAACAAAGAAAAAAATTTTCATGAAGGTAACAAATATTTCTAATTTTACCGGCCGTAATCATCAGCGGATAATAAAATTCAGAAAAGGTTTTGACTGAAAATGTACTACAGATAAGTAACCTGCACAAGAGGTACGGCAGAATCAGGGCGGTTGACGGGCTTTCACTTGACGTGAGGAAGGGGGATGTTTTTGGCATTCTGGGTCCAAATGGAAGTGGAAAAACGACTACCTTGAGTATCATTCTTGATGTGGTAAATGCCGATGAAGGATCTTTTTCCTGGTTTGGCGGAACCCCTTCGAGGCATGACAGAAAGCGTATCGGCGCTATCCTTGAGCAACCGGCCTTCTACCCTTATCTTTCTGCTTTCAACAATCTTCAGATCATCGCCGACATCAAGGAGGTGGATCACGGACTTATTCCTGAAGTATTGAAAACCACAGGGCTTTACGACAGAAAAAATTCCGCTTTCAGGACCTACTCATTAGGGATGAAACAGAGGCTGGCCATTGCCGGCGCTTTGCTTGGACGACCGGAGGTGCTGATCTTTGACGAACCTACCAACGGTCTTGATCCAAAGGGAATCGCCGAAATACGCAACCTGATACTGGAACTTTCAAAGCAGGGTTTTACCATCATCCTCGCAAGCCATCTGCTTGATGAAGTCCAGAAAACATGCACCCACGTGGCTGTGATGAATAAGGGCACAAAACTGTTCCAGGGCACGGTGGCCGAAGTGCTGAACAAAACCAATCTGCTTGAACTTGCCGGCAACGATATGCCCGGTCTGACAGCCATCTGCGGACAGTCCGGTGATGTGAAAACATTACGGCAGGAGGGATCAACCCTTCTCGTTGAGCTCAATGAAGGAGTTGCCATTGAAACTTTTCATGATTATCTGATAAACCAAAAGATAATACTTACCCATCTTTTCATACGAAAAAACACACTCGAGAACACATTTCTTGAGTTGCTTAAAAACAACCCATGATCAGACTGTTAAAAATAGAATACAGGAAAATACACAGGCACAAGGCTTTCTGGCTGATGATGGGGTTATATTCCATTTTGCTTGGGGTAATGATTTTTGGCATTCCCGAACTGATTGATTACATCGCCGCCAAAACAGACCAGGCCTCAAAACTGAGGATCTTCAAGGCTGTTGTCTTCAACTTCCCTGACGTCTGGCAGAATATTACTTACGTTGCAAGTGCAAGGTTTTTCATTAAAATCATCCTTGGCATCATAGTGATTATAATGATCACCAATGAATTCAATTATCATACGGTTCGACTCAATGTTGTCACCGGCATGGGCAGGGGTGAATTTCTGACGGCCAAAACGCTTATGGTGGCTGTACTGACTGTATTCAGCACGCTGTTTGTATTCCTTTCAGGACTGTACTTAGGCCTGGCACATTCCTCCCAAACGGGTTTTCAGGCCATTTTCAGCAAAATGGGTTTTTTACCCGCCTATTTACTTGAGGTTTTCACTTATCTGCTTTTTTGTATGTTCCTGGGCATATTGCTGAAAAAAGCAGGAGTCGCCTTCATCGCCCATTTCATTTATTTTATCATCGAACCGATTGCAGAATATAAACTTCCTGATGCTGCAGGTCCTTATCTCCCCCTGAACGCTATGAACCGCCTGATCCAATCTCCCAACACCTCTCTGATAAAAGTTAAAGGCCCGGACTTCAATTTCACTTTCCAGGAGCACATCGCTGCCGGAGATGTATTAATATGTGCCATGTATGCCGCATTGTTTTTCCTCCTGTGCCTTTTGGTTTTAAAGAAAAGGAACCTTTGATTGGGAATTGTCCCTTTCATGTTGTAATTTTGGCTCACAAATAACCACCCTGCATGAATCCAGTCTTATGGAAGTACTTGATTTTCTGTTTTGTGGGACTTATGGGGCCTGCAGCGGCTCAAAATATTGACAGCCTTGAAATTGCATTATCAGGAACGGATGACCTGTCAGTGAAGGCCACCATTCTGAATCAAATGAGTGAATTTCATTTTAACTCCGACCCGGCGAAATCGCTTGATTTTGCCGGAAAAGCCGCTGAGATGTCCAAAATCGCTGAAGATACCAGAAACCTGGGCATATCATTTTATTGGCTTGGCAGGATTTACAATACCCTGAACAACCCCGACACCGCCCTGGATTTTTTTTATTCAGCACAGCTTTTGATGGATGAAAACACTGACAGCGACTACTATGGCCTGGTTATCCTTTTCACCGGCCAATCCCTCAAACAATTGTTCAGATTTGACGAAGCCCTGCAGAAATTCCAGGAAGCGGCAGAATTATTCAAACAAAACAACGACCGGCAAAACCAGGCCGGCGCATACAACCAGATTGGCGGTTTGTATTATGATATGGGCGACCTTGATCGTGCGTTCGAGTACTTTACCAAAACCCTTTCGGTGATGCAGAAGCTCGGGCATGAACCCGGGCTGTCGTTTTCCTATAACAATGTCGGAGAGATTTACCGACTGAAAGGAAATTTCGAAAGGGCGCTCGAATATTACCATAAAGCGGTTACGATCAACAAAAAAATCAACAACCAGGCGAACCTTATGATCAATTATGATAATATCGGCAATATCTGGCTGCAACTCGAAAATTACGACAGCGCCGGGTTCTATCTGAACCAAAGCCTGGAAATCAGCCAAAGGCTGGATTTGCCCAAACTGAAGGTCATTGCAATGAACAGCCTGGCCGACTATCACCTGCGGATGAAAAATTTTGAAACTTCACTGCATTTTTACAAAGAAGCTTATAACTCGGCCTCAAGCCTTTA
>JAFGME010000093.1 GCA_016927695.1 Bacteroidales bacterium | reverse complement strand
TTTCCCATCATGCGGCACATGATGAACCTCGAGTCGGTGATAACCTACGAAGGAACCCATGATATCCACCTGCTTATCACCGGCAACGACATCACCGGCATCCCGTCATTCAAATAATTATGTATTTCTGAAATAATGGCAAAACAAGAACTATTTGGAAAAACGCTTCCTGAACTGCAGGAATGGACGCAAGAACACAAGCTGCCGCGGTATACCGCATCACAGATAGCCGGCTGGCTGTACACCAGGGATATTCATAGCATTGATCAGATGCTTAACCTTTCGAAAGCCACCAGAAACCTGCTTAACGAAAACTTTGACCTGGGGATTGCAGGGCCTGCTATGGTGAGCGTGTCCTCTGACGGAACAAAAAAATACCTTTTTCCTGCGGATCAGGGAAAATTTGTGGAGGCAGCCTATATCCCTGAGTTTGACCGCGCCACCCTTTGTGTTTCCACACAGGTGGGATGCAAAATGGGATGCCTCTTCTGCATGACCGGTAAGCAGGGATTCCAGGGAAACCTCAGCCCGGGCGCCATCCTCAATCAGGTCAAAAGCCTTCCCGAAGCGGGCAAACTCACCAATATCGTTTACATGGGTATGGGCGAACCACTCGATAATCTGAACAATGTGCTTGTCAGCCTGAGGATCTTATCCGCAGAATGGGGCTTTGCCATGAGTCCGCGCAGGGTCACTGTTTCCACCATTGGATTGTTGCCCGCCCTCAGCCGTTTTATCGAAGAGAGCGACGCCCACCTGGCCGTCAGTCTGCATTCCCCTTTCGAAGAGGAAAGAAAAAGACTTATGCCCGTGGAAAATGTCATTCCTCTCGAAAAGATAATCCAAACCATCAGAAAGTATGATTTTGGAAAACAACGAAGGATATCCTTTGAATACATCATGTTTCGCGGATTGAACGACACGACAAAACATATAAACCGGCTGGCAGTGCTTTTGAACGGAATCCGTTGCCGGGTAAATCTTATCCGGTTTCACCCTGTCCCCGGCGTTCCGCTTTTGCCCTCTGCTGAGGATACCCTTGAGAAATTCATGGTAGGGCTTAATGATAAAGGGATCAGAACCACCATCAGGGCTTCCAGAGGGCAGGATATCTCCGCCGCCTGCGGTATGTTGTCCACCAGAAAGAACCTTTAGCCTGTCCGTTGTGCTGTCGTGGAAGTTTGCTTTGATTTTAGGTGGTTTCTGATTAATGGAGCCTGAATGAAATGGGTATAGTATAAAGCACATCTACGTTTTTGCCTCTTTGCTTCCCCGGTTCCCATGGTGGCATACTTTCCACTACCCTGACCGCCTCTTCGTCACACCCAAAGCCAATGCCCCTCAGCGTTTTCACATCCGCGATCGTTCCATTTCTTTTTACCGTAAACCCAATGAAAACTTCACCCTGGATACCTGCTTTCCTCGCAGAATCGGGATAGTGCAGGTTTTTAACCAGATAACTGTTCAGGCTGTCCGGGCCTCCGGGGAACTGAGGCATTAGTTCCACTACCGTAAATATATTCCCGGTTTCATCCTCCTCTATGGCCTCAGATCCGGGTTCCTCCGCACGGTTCAACCCGGAGCTTTCCGTTTCCTGTTTTGCAATTTTGCTGTTTTTGTGGCCAAAAAGTCCCTTTTTATCCGGGGTGTGGTCCCTCCATGATGCAACTTCATCCGGCTTATACGGATCAGTGACTTCTGTTACAGGAGCTTCCGCAACAGAAATGTTTCCCCCATTCCCCACAGACTCCTCAACCCCCATATTGTCTTTCAGGTCAATCTGTTCCATCTCTTGTGGCAATTCCACCAGTGCCATGGTTGCTTCATCATGCTCAGCCTTAAATTCTTCTGACATATTCTCTTTATCTGCCTTAACAGTCATTTCAGGTTCAGGGAACTTTTCAGGTACTTCCGCAGCCTGTTTTACGACTTCAGTGTCCGCAACAGATTCATTATCCTCTGCAATTTCAACAGTTTCCTCAGTGGCAGGTTTGTTCTCCATAAGGTCGCCGACCGTCTTATCGCTCCTTTCTGTCTGTAAAAACAATAAGTATGTAACGCCCAGGAGCATTACGACCGTTGCTGCAATTGCAAGATAGAAGGTTCGGTCTGGCATGCCTCTGATGACCCCCGAACCTCCTGCTTTTATCCGCCTTTTTATTCTGGCGTCAATCTCCTGCGTCATGGCCCTGAATTTTACGCTGTAATCATTCTGACCGAATCCTTCCAGGGCATCGCGGCATAAAGGGCAACCGGAAAGGTGTTTTTTTACCTCCTCCAGTTCCTTCCGGCTGAGCCGCTGGTTAAGGTACCTCTCCATGGCCTCTGCCTTCAGACATCCTGAAGGGTTAAACAATTTGCCGTATGTGCTTTTGCCTGCGCTCATTCCCCGTTGATGTAAATTTTCAGGTTCCGTTTGCCGTTCTGAACATAACTTTTTACCTGTTTCATACTATACCCTGTGATCCTGGATACCTCCAGGTAGGATTTGTTCTCAAAATAAACCAGCTCAACACAAATCCTCTGTTCTTCATTGAGTTGTTCCATCCCCTTGCCTAACCTTCCCACCTTGTCATTGATGCCGGTTTCTTCAAAAAGATGCAAAATACCGGAAGATTCCATAAATTCTTCCTTATTGATTTCATAAAAATCGCCCTTCTGTTTTTTTTCCTGGTTTTCCTTCCGCAGTTTCATCAGGCACTGATTCTTTGTTACCGTGTAAATCCAGCTCCTGAAATTACTTATTTCGTTCTCCTTCAGCTTTTCGAAAAGGTCTTCAAAAACCTCCATCACCATATCTTTGGCTTCTTCCCTGTCTTTCAGGTACTTCAGGCAAACCCCTGACAGCAGGTGGGTGTAACGCATATACAGATCGCCAACCAGGCCGGTATCCCCGCTTTCACGGTAACGGGCAATGATCTCTTCATCACTGAGAGATGATTTGCTGATTCTCCGTTCACTTGTATTTCTTTTAAAGAGGAACATGACCCGTTATTTCCTGAAACTTAAAACAAACATTATACCACAAAAACTTATTTGCAATCAATAACAATCAGTAAATCAGGTAAATGTAAAACTTTATGAAATTTAATTGAATTTTTTTTATGGAATTGCAGTCCCCGGGGCATCCAATGGTTATAAAAGCGAAACCTTAAAGTTAAATGCGATGAAAGCAAAAAGTTCAAACAAGGCAAATCTGGAGAAAAAGAGGTTTCTTTTTTTCCAGGCAGGAATGGCGCTGTCCCTGGCAGCCGTACTTGCAGCATTCGAATGGGCAACTCCCGACACCGGTGACTTTGGCGTTTCTGCCAGAGGCGACTGGATGATTATTGAGGAAAGCATTCCCGTTACAGTGCAGAGAATGGAAAGACCGGCGCCTCCCCCCATGCAAAGGAGTGAAACGGTATTGAATGTTGTGGCTGACGATCAGGAGGATGACGATGTGGTCATCAATATTGAGAATGACGATGATGTGATCAATCTCGACACCTCCTGGTTTGAACCCTGGGTGGAACCTGAACCCGATGACGATAATGATATGATATTCAGCGTGGTTGAAGAAATGCCTGAATTCGTGGGCGGTTTACCTGCATTGATGAAATTTCTTGGCGACAATGTTAAGTATCCCGGTGATGCCCGCCAGGCTGGCATCTCAGGAAAGGTGTATGTCGGGTTTGTGGTTTTTAAAGACGGAAAAATTGGGAATGTCACCCTGAAAAGAGGCATTGGCGGCGGCTGCGATGAGGAAGCCGTCAGGGTAATCCGCAATATGCCCGCCTGGAAGCCCGGAAAACAAAGGGAAGTGCCCGTTAATGTCGAATTTGTGATCCCGATAGTTTTTCAGTTAAAGAATTTCTAATCATCACATAAATATCAATAATATGAAGAAGACCGTTTTTTTAATCCAGTTTCTGACATGGATCAGCCTCACAGGGATGTCAGATGAAACTTTACAGGCCGACAAATCCCAATCCCCCTGTTTTTTTGTGATGACCGATGACCCTTCCGTCGACAGGCTCCCCCTGAAGTCGGTCGTTGCGGATGTCAGCATCGCAGGATTTATAGCCGATGTCATCATCGTTCAGCAATATAAAAATGAAGGGCGGAGGCCCATTGAGGCTGTGTATATTTTTCCCGGTTCAACCCGGGCTGCAGTGTATGCCATGAAAATGAAGATCGGCGAAAGAACCATTACCGCTAAAATTGAGGAGAGGGAACAAGCGCGCGAAGATTACGAACAGGCAAAGAACGACGGCAAAAACGCTTCTCTCCTGGAACAGCAAAAACCAAACGTTTTTCAGATGAATGTGGCCAACATCATGCCCGGTGATGTGATTTCGGTGGAATTGTGCTATACCGAACTGCTGATCCCCGAAAACGGGATGTATGAATTTGTTTACCCGACCGTCGTCGGACCCCGGTACTCATCACAGGAGGAAAAAGCCCTGGCTGCCACAAACCAATGGATTTCCAATCCCTATACCCATGAAGGAGAACTTCCCTCATATACCTTCGATCTCAGGGTTACCCTGACCTCCCCGGTACCTCTGTCGGAAGTGTCATGCCGGTCTCACAAAGTGAACATTGATTACAGCTCAGCGAAAAAGGCTGCGATATCCATCCCGGAACAGGATAAATCGGGAGGCAACCGTGATTTTATCCTCAATTACACGCTGAAAGGCGAAAAAATTGAATCGGGGATCATGCTTTATGAAGGGAAAGAGGAAAATTTCTTTCTCGCAACCATTCAACCGCCCAAAGTGATCACCCCGGAGATTATCCCTCCCAGGGAGTATGTTTTTATTGTGGATGTTTCCGGCTCCATGTACGGGTTTCCCCTGGAGGTGTCAAAAGTTTTGCTGAAGAACCTCATCGGCAGCCTCAGGCCCGGGGATAAATTCAATGTCCTTCAGTTTGCCGGAAGTTCAGGCCTTATGGCGGAAAAATCACTGGATGCCTCAGCCGGGAACATAAAGTCGGCTCTTGGTTTTATCGATAACCTCCAGGGCGGTGGCGGCACTGAACTGCTGCCGGCGCTCAAAAAAGCCCTCTCCCTGAAAGGGACTGAAAATTACTCCCGTACCTTTATCATAGTGACCGACGGATATGTGGAGGTGGAAAAACAAACCTTTGACCTGATCAGGGAAAATCTTGGCATTGCCAACTTTTTTCCATTCGGAATAGGAAGTTCCGTCAATCGCTATATCATCGAAGGTATGGCCCATGCCGGTCAGGGAATCCCCTTTGTCATTACGGATGAGGCAGAGGCAGAATCAACGGCGGAGAAATTCCTGAAATATGTGCAAAGCCCTGTCATGACAAACATACGGGTAAAATATGAAGGATTCTCTGCCTATGATGTGGAGCCGGCTTCCATTCCCGATGTCCTCTCCGACCGGCCGGTGGTCATCTTCGGCAAGTGGAAAGGAAATCCGGGTGGCAGAATCATCCTCACCGGAAACTCGGGAACAAAAGAAGTAAGCCGCGAAATAGATATCGCCTCTGCACGGCCCGATGCAGCCAACGCGGCCCTGAAATACCTCTGGGCAAGGGAAAGGATCAGAATGTTAGACGATTATTCCCGCGTTTCCTACGAAGAGACAACCGGTAAAGAGGCGCTTGGACTGGGTCTGAAATACAACCTCCTTACACAATACACCTCATTTATTGCCATTGACTCCGAAGTGAGAAACCTCAATGGAAAGCCTGCCACCGTAAACCAGCCCCTGCCCCTGCCCGAAGGGGTGAGCGATTACGCTGTGGGAGCATGCCAGTCCTACAAAAAGTCTTCAAATTCAGGAACATGGTCTTTCACTGGAAAGGGAAGCAGGCCGGCCAATGTTCAAAGGCTGGAAGAGGTTTCCATACCCGGGGATGCAGAACCGGAAGAACCTGTTAAGGAAGATCCCCTGGTTTTTGCCGTGGCAGAGCAAATGCCTTCCTTCATCGGTGGCGTTGAAAAGCTGAAGAAGTTCTTCGATAAAAATATGATCTATCCCACTGACGCTTTAAATGACGGTATCGACGGGGATGTTCTGGTGGAATTTCTCATCGGGCCCGATGGTTCGGTAACCGCCATCAGCATATTTACATCGGTATTCCCCTCTTTAGACCGGGAGGCCGTCCGCCTGATTAAACTGACCGACAAAAT
>JAFGME010000015.1 GCA_016927695.1 Bacteroidales bacterium | reverse complement strand
CTCTCGGAAAAGCAAGCGGTTCATTTATTATAGATCACCCGCTTGATCCGGAGAACAAGCTGCTCCGCCACAACTTCGTCGAATCGCCTGAAAACCTGCTGATATACAGGGGAAAGGTGCAATTGGATGTCAATGGAAAAGCAATGGTCAATATGCCCGATTATTTCATTGCACTTGCTATGGAAAATGAAGCAACGGTTCAACTGACCCCGGTTGGGAGATCGCAATCTGAAAAAAAATACGAATTCAGCTATGAATGGTCGGGTTCATTCTACCAATTCACCGTGTATGGAGAACCGGGAAGGCAGGTTTCATGGATGGTGCTTGCCGACAGGGATGATCCGGTGATCCATGAATTTGCCCGCCCGGTTGAGGAAGAGAAAAGCGATGAAAACAAACTGTGCAAAAAAGGAAAGCTGATCTACCCAAAAGCATATGGATATCCTGAAACAATGGGCAGGGATTATGAAATGGTTCATAGCATCAAAAAGAAAATAAACTGAATCCGCTGCATTCCCCTGGCCAAATTTTTACCCTATCTTTGTAGGGGGTGAATAATTACTTTATTATCACGTTTTTATTCTTTTTCGTCCTTTTTTGATATTTTTGATAGCAGAATTAAAAAATAATGACGGTTTATAATGTAATTTATAAATGAATATTGCTTTTTGCCTTCCGTATCCAATATATTTGCAGTTTAATATTCAATTATCATTTTAAAAATATTTTGTTATGCACGAAAAAGGGATTAAGCATTACACCGAAGCTGCCGCCCGCTCATTGGAATGGCACAGAATGAATATAGCCAGGATGAAGCAATGCAGATTCGATACAATTTCAGTTCACGGGATCTATTCCATGCAGGAAGCCCTTGATTTCAACCAGGGTTCCATTATTGAACCCATATACATGTCAACCTCCCAGGCATACAGGGATTCGGACGAGATGGAAGCGGCATTGGGTTACCTGATACCCACCTGGTGCTATTCACGCATTGCGAATCCTTCCATGTATTACCTGGAAGGGGTACTGGCCCTGCTGGAAGGGTATGGAGCGGATATCGAAACAACATGCTGTGCCACATCTTCCGGGATGGCTGCCATTCAGAGCGCCGCAGACCCTTTTCTGGTGACTGATCCGGCTTATTCCTCCGACAGAATGAATTTCGTGGCCACCAGCCAGGTGTACGGCGGTACTTTTCAGCAGTTTGCCGTCAGAAAAGACCAGGAAAAGAACATTGAGTGGAGAAAAATACTCAACTCAAACAATATGGATGAATGGGCTTCAAAAATTGATAAAAACACAAGGTTTCTTTACGGTGAAATGCCCAGCAACCCGGGGCAGGCCTTTTTTGATCTTCAGAAAGTGATTGATCTGGCCCACGCCCACAGTATCCCGATGATTGTTGATGCCACGGTGGCAACGCCTGCCCTTATGAGGCCCCTGACTCTGGGCGCAGATATTGTGGTGCAATCCATCTCTAAAACGGTTACCTCCAGCGGGCTCGGAATTGGCGGGGCTGTCATCGCCCGAAAAAACCTGGTTTCAAAAATTCACAATGATGCCATGAAAGCCGATTTCGGTACCTATATCAAACTCCTGCCTAACAGGGACAACGGCCCCAACATTTCTCCCTTCAATGCCATCATGGCTTTAAACGATGTAAGAACAATAAGGTCGAAAGTGGATAAATTCAGCCAGGGAACCATGAAAGTTGCCCATTATCTTGAATCACACAAGCATATTGAAAAGGTGGATTACCTTGGCCTGGAATCCCACCCTTTGCATGCGGTAGCCAAAAAGTACCTGGTGCTGGTTGATTCGGAATACGACGACTGTTACGGAGAAAAGGTGAACCGGTACGGTCATCTGATGTCCTTCAGGGTGAAAGGCGGAGCGCAGGCAGCCCGTGATGTTTTCGACGGTTTCAACATGATATGGCGTGCCACAGACCTGGGCAGGGTAAAATCGGTGGCCACCATTCCAGCCATCTCTACTCATTCACAGCAGGGTGAGGAGGGCAGAAGACTTGCCGATATCCCCGGGAACCTTATCCGTTTGTGTGTTGGCGCTGAGCATCCCGATGACATCATCGCTGATATTGAAAGAGGGCTTTCCGTTCTTGACGGTAAAAAGTATCCCGTTACAGCCCCTGAATACTCGGCCGGAGGGGCATCTTCTTCAAAATTGCAACGTTAAACCACTAAAAGTTAATGATATGAAACACAAAATTGGACTCTTAGGATTCGGTACCGTCGGTCAGGGCATCAGCGAGATACTGTTGAATAAAAAGGATGATCTGAAAAAGAAATACGGTTTCAAATATGATATTGTGGCTGTAGCCGATTTTAAATTCGGAAATGTTTACAATCCAAAGGGGCTGGATATTGCCCTGATGCTGAAAGAGGCATCTGCAGGTAAAAAATTCTCCAAAGATGTGGTGGATTGGGACAACCATAAGATCATTAAAAAATCCAACACAACAGTATGGTGTGAACTGACTTATACCGACCTGCAGACAGGGGGACCGGCCATCGGTCATGTCAAAACTGCCCTTGAATCGGGCAAGCATATTGTTACAAGCAACAAGGGGCCTGCTGCCCTCCACTATCCAAAAATGAAAAAACTGGCCGGTAAAAACGGGGTCAGGTTTATGATCGAAGGCACGGTTGTGGCAGGCACGCCGGTAATCAACCTTGCCACAGGCCCGCTTGCAGGGTGTAACATCAGTAAAATAAGGGGGATATTAAACGGCACCACCAATTACATGCTCACAGAGATGGAAAAAGGGATGAGCTACAGCGATGTCCTTAAGGTGGCACAGGAAAAGGGCTATGCCGAGGCCGACCCCACAGGGGATGTGGAAGGTTATGACGCACGCGCCAAAGTGACTATCCTGGCAAATGTTGTGATGGGAGCAGGAATAGCGATTGATGAGGTATCATGTGAAGGCATTACCAAAATCACCCCTGCTGACATTGAAAAGGCGAAAAAACAGGGGAAAAGATGGAAGCTTATAGGTTCAGTGGAGATGAAAGAGAATAAGGTTGAAGCATCAGTGAAACCGCAAATGATTGATCTTACGCACCCCCTTGCAGGCGTAATGGGGGCTGGCAATGCGCTTACCTTCTCTACCGATCTGCTTGGGGATGTGACCATTGTCGGGCCAGGCGCAGGAAAGAAAGAAACAGGATTTGCCATCCTTTCCGACCTGCTTGCCATACACCGGGAAGGGTGACCGTTACAGAACAGACAGGTGGATCGGGTTAAACCGGGATGCATTCATGATCTTATACAGATCAGGAATTCAGGAGACAGGTGTCAGTTTTAAAACCTTGCACCTGGTTATTTGGGAGTTTAACTAAGTTTTAAATAAAAAATGAAATCGTCAGGCACATTAGTAATTTAATACAAAACTTTATGTCCTACACCGGAAAATATCTTGATGTCAATCTGTCGTCCGGGAAATGTTTAACCGGCGAAGCAGATAAAGAACTTTATAACAAGTACATAGGAGGCAAAGGGCTGGGTTTCGCATTGCTGAACAAGCTGGCGCCTAATCCCGATCCCCTGGGCCCTGACAATGTCCTGATTTTTGCCAACGGACCCTTTACAGGCACAAAGGTGCAGACCAGCGCGCGCACAGCCCTGGTAACCAAATCGCCCCTCACGGGCTCCATCCTTGACAGCCATTGCGGAGGCAATTTCGGGCCGGCCCTGAAAAGGGCAGGTTTCGATTACGTCATCATCAGGGGGAAATCGGAAAAACCCGTATATCTGCTGATCACCGATGATGAAGTGGATATCCGTGATGCTTCCGATTTATGGGGGAAAGGGATTTTTTCCACCAATGACACACTGATCGGCAGGCATCCGGGTAAAGATCCCAGGGTGGCGGCCATCGGTCAGGCGGGTGAAAACCTTTCGAAAATTGCCTGCATCGGCGTTGACAAGCACAGACAATACGGCAGGGGAGGGGCAGGCGCGGTGATGGGTTCAAAGAGGCTCAAAGCGATTATCGCAGATGGTTCTTATGAAATCAAATATGCCGATCCTGAGAAATTCAACGCTGCAAGCCTGCAGTTTGCCCGCGATGTTACCGGACACCCGAAGGTGAAATTCAGAAGGGTGAAAGGCACCATGAAAACAATACGTCAGGCGCAGGAAGGAGAGTATCTGCCCGTGAAAAACCATCAGTATGTTCAGTTTGATGACTTTGAGAAGATCAGCTCAGAAACTGCCCGTAAGGAACTCAACTGGAAAGATACAAGTTGTTTCGGATGTGGGATACGATGCTCCAAATGGGCTGACTGGGACGGCCACAGAATAGAGGGCCCTGAGTATGAAACAACGGCCTTTCTGGGATCCAACAGCATGGTGAACAACATCAGGGATGTGGCCCGGGCCAATGAGATTTGCAATGACCTCGGCATTGACACCATCAGTGCAGGCATTACCTGTTCCTTTGCCATGGAATGTTTTGAGAAAGGCGTTGTGGATGACTGGGGAAACCTGAAAATGGAATGGGGAAATGCCGCCGCACAGCGCGAATTCATCCATCAACTGGCGTTCAGAAAAGGTGTGGGCGCCATTTTTACCGATGGCACAAGGGATGCCGCCCGGAGGATCGGTAAAGGCAGTGAAGAATACGCCATCAACACCTTTGGAATGGAGCTTTCGGGCATTAACCCCAAAGGATCCCTGACCATGGGCCTCATGTTTGCCGTGGCCGATTTTGCCAGCCATACCCGCCTCTGGATGGCTGAAGTTGAGATGGGTCCCGATTTTAAAATCGAAGATATGCCCCAGGCTGTAGCCGATGGCCTGGATGAAGTGAATGCAAGGAACAGTTTAGTGATATGCGACTTCGTACCCCTGGGCCTGCCGCGGTTGGCAGAACTGCTCAATGTTGCCACAGGATCCAGCCACAATGAAAAAACGCTCATGGCTGCGGGCGCCAGGATGACTCATCTTGCCAGGGCTTACAACCTCCGTAACGGAAGGACTTATAAGGATGATACACTGCCTGGCAGATTCTTCAACGAAGAATCCCTCTCCGGATTCATGAGGGGCAGAAAGATCGACAGGGAGTTTTTCAGGTCGCTGGTGAAAAAATATTACGATATAAGGGAATGGACTGAAAAGGGGGAACCCACTGAAAAGATACTTGCCATATGTTGAAATGATTATGAAAATCATCGACATCGCACCGGAAAATGAACATCTGTACTTCTGCTGTCTTGAAGACTGGTCGGAGGAAATGAAGGAAGCCGGGGATCACAAGCAGAGGTGGTATGAGTTGATGAAGGCCAAGGGCCTCAGGGTTAAATTTGCCGTTGACGACAAGGATGTCATCGGGGGCATGATACAATACCTGCCGGTTGAACATTCAATAATATCAGGGAAAGACCTCTTTGTCGTTCTGTGTATCTGGGTTCATGGGTACAGGCAGGGGAGAGGCAACTTCCGGAAAATGGGCATGGGTAAAGCCTTGCTCAAGGCGGCAGAGGAAGATTGTGAGAAATCCGGCGCCGGGGGACTGGTGACCTGGGGACTTTCCATCCCGGTGTTTATGCGTGCTTCCTGGTTCAAAAAGCATGGCTATAAAGTGGTGGACAAGCAGGGGATCATGAGGCTGATGTGGAAACGGTTCCGTGACGATGTGCAACCACCGGAGTTTATCAAAAGGAAAAAGAAACCCTCAAAAGGGGAGGGAAAGGTGGCTTTGACCATCTTCAGGAACGGATGGTGCCCGGCCATGAACCTGGTTTATGAAAGGGCCAAAAGGGCAGCCGCAGAGTTTGACGGCAAAGTGGAGATTAGGGAATTTGAGACCACCGATCCGGCCATTGTTGAAGAATGGGGAATCACCGACGGTTTGTTTATCAACGGAAAGGGGATCAGAACCGGACCGCCCCCATCCTATCAGAAATTAAAAAGAAAAATCGGCAGGAAGGTGAGGAGGGGTTGAAATTCTTCCACCCGGCTATTTCCCCTTTGAATTAGTATCTTTTAATGTTAATGCTATATAAAACCGGGCATTTTGGAATCGGAGGCTTCTGCATCATTTTTTTTCGTAAGAATTTGAAACCACAGATGCCATGATACCATGAATTGTATACTTTTGCCACAACGTGAAAACAACAGCCGGTAAAATAGCAACGTCTTTCATAACCCTTATTTTATTGGGAACAATGGGTTTATATGTTGCCAATAAAGCCGTTTTCATTCATGTACATAAACTCCGGGATGGAAGGGTCATTGAACATTCTCATCCCTACGATAAAGCCGGTGATCCGGAACCCTACAAATCACACCATCATTCAAATACCGAGTTCGTATTTTTACAGAATCTTGATGTTTTATTTACTGAAATTGCTGTAGTTTTTGTCTTTTTAGCCCTGTGCAATAATGCCGGTTTTTCCTCACCTTTATATTATTTTCACTCTCAGGCTTTTTATAATCTGAACAAAGGCAGGGCTCCCCCGGTTTCATAATTTCCGGTTTGTTGTTTATTACAGAACTGGTATAACTGACAGCCTTTTTAGGCGTTGTCAGCCAGCCATGTAGAAATTATTGATTTTAACATTCAACCTCAAATTGGATATTATGATGAGAGTAACATTTTTTCTTATAATAAATCTATGCCTGTATTTGCAGACCGGGTTTGCCCAGAAAGAAAAAACAGATGCCAATATTTTCGGGCATGTGATTTGTCAAAACTGCGATGAACACATAACTTTTGCAACCATCAGTGTGAAAGGGACAACCATTGGAACCACCACAGATGAAACCGGGCATTTTCAGTTAATAAATTTACCCGAAGGAACACACACAATCAGGGCTGAGTATCTGGGCTATAAGCCCAAAGAAATAGATATCAATGTTAACAATGGGGAAACAAAGGAGTTGAATTTTGCATTGGAGCGGGATATCCTGGGGCTTGAAGAGGTTGTGATTACAGGTGACAGAAACGAAATAAACAGAAGGGGTTCATCCACAATTGTAAATACCATAACCCCTAAGCTTTTCACATCCTCACAATCGCTGACCTTAAGCGAGGGTTTGAATTTTTGCCCGGGTCTGAGAATGGAAAACGATTGCCAGAATTGTGGTTTTTCACAGGTCAGGATAAATGGTATGGACGGGCCTTACTCACAGATACTGATCAACAGCCGGCCGGTTTTTAGCGGGTTGGCAGGGGTTTACGGACTGGATCTGATTCCTGCGGCCATGATAGAGCGTATTGAGGTTATGCGGGGGGGAGGCTCTGTATTATACGGCAGTAACGCCATTGCAGGTACCATTAACGTGATTCTTAAAGATCCGATCAACAACTCTTATGAATTTGGTATGAATGCAGGTGTTGTCGGCATGGGTACCGGCCATTCTGCTGAACCTGCACAGGATTATTCTTTACATTTCAATACCTCCCTGGTTTCTGCAGATAACAAAACCGGCATGGCGCTTTATGGTTTTTACCGTGACAGGGAACCATTCTTTGCCAATAATGATGTTTTTTCTGAAATCCCATCTTTGTTGAATACCACCATGGGCACCCGAGTTTTTCATCGGTTCAGTGTAAGAAGCAAACTGATTACCGATTTTTTTCACATCAGGGAAGACCGAAGGGGAGGGGATAGATTTGAATACCCTGTTCATGAAGCAAACATTGCCGAAGCATTAAAGCATAATCTTACCACCGGTGCATTGACTTTTGAGCAGTATTTCAGGGAAAATGATTTATTTTCAGCATACATATCAGGGCAGCGCATTCACAGGGATTCCTATTATGGAGCTGAAATGTCACTGGGCGATTATGGAAAGACCAAAGATTTTTCTTACACCATGGGAGCCCAGTACAATGGGAAGTTGGGCCGCTCTAATGTAGTTGCCGGGATAGAAGGCGTTGGGTCGTCGTTAAATGACCAGAAGCTCGGATTTCCTGATATGGATCAGGCTTTGATCATAACCGATACCATAAGAAGCATTCCTCATGTGGATAATGTTACTGTTGCGGATCAGGCCATGAACACGCTGGGTTTATTTGCCCAATATGAAATCAACCTGAATAAATTAAAAATGTCAGCCGGAGTGCGCTTTGACAACTATAAAATAGTTGATAATGAGCAAGATGATTCTGACAATGACGGCTGTATACTAATTCCAAGAATATCTGTTAAATATGATTTTGCGGATTGCCTGCAGGCCCGGATGAGTTATTCACAGGGTTATCGGGCGCCTCAGATTTATGATGAAGATTTGCACATTGAAACCTCAGGTTTGAGAAAAGTAATCCACAAAAACAGCCCGGACCTGAAGCAGGAAACAAGCCATAGTTTTATGGCATCCCTGGATTTTAACAAAAAGGTGGGCAAGATGTTTTTAGGGTTGCTGGCAGAAAGTTTTTTTACTCATTTGAACGATCCATTTGCGAATGAATTTTCCTATCCTGATGAAAGCGGGACAGTGATATATACACGGATAAACGCAGAAAAAGGCGCACAAGTGATGGGCGTTAATATCGAAATGAATTTTACCCCCTTTGAAAAAATTTCGTTTAAATCGGGTTTTACAGTTCAACGCAGCGAATACAAAGAAGCTTTGGAGTTTAATGAACCCATGTTTTTCCGCACTCCGCAAGAGTATGGTTATATAGTAATAGATTGGCATCCGCTAAGGCAATTAGACATTTCCTCAACCGGTAATTATACCGGCAAAATGCTTGTTCCTTATTTTGGATTGCAAATCCCTGATCCCCAAGAGGGTGAACTAAGAGAAACTCCCCGCTTTTTTGATTTTGGACTTAAAGTGTTATATAAGATTAAACTAAATGGCGCAACACTTCAGCTTTTTGCAGGTGTGAAAAATCTTTTTAATTCTTACCAGGATGATTTTGACAGTGGAATGGACAGAGACCCGGGATACATTTACGGGCCGATGAATCCACGCACTGTTTATACAGGTTTGAAAATCGGGAACTCCTTCAGGTAAAAATGCCTGCTATTTCATGAAAAGCTTTGTTAGGTCAATACCAGAAACGGTTTCCGGGCAGGTAAACCGACAATTCCAGGCATAATTTGCCTGAAAGGCCACCGATGATGCAGAGTTTTTCAATGAGAGGCAAAAAGTGCCCGTTTGTTTTCATTTATTTTGCTCTATTTTTTTCTTTCTTTCAAAGTTATCTAATGCGACGGAGTAATTGGCCATCTGTGCAACAAGCTTATCCACATCTTCATCTTTTGCGTTTGGATACAACTCACTGATCTGTTCAAAAGCCCTTTCGAGGGCGTTTTTGGCTTTGGGAATGTTTTCTTCGGCAAAGGCATCGGCCATCACCTTCATCGACTGGTTCAGAATGGCAATGGCATAAAGCTTTTTCGTTTCCTGTTCAACAAAGAGGTCAAGCTTTGGATCTTCATCTGTCCATGAAAGCCTTGCCTCCTGTGTATAGGAAACATATTTTTCTTCGGCGAGATCGAAATAGCTGAGTTCGATGATCACCGGCATCTCTTCAATTTCGCGGGTAGGGTTTTCCAGGTCGAACTGCGCCAGGGCGATTCTGTTCTGCCCCATGAACAGGCTGCCGATATCAAAGGTGGCAATATTGTTTTTATCTGATCTCAGGGGGAAGCCGAACAAGCGCTTAAACCGGATCTTGTGGTTATACTTCAGGGTTAGTTTTGCTTCCCGGGCCACCGGAAATATCAGCTCAGACAACTGTTTTTCAAAAGCTTCGTATATGTCGCCTGAAAGACCTGCATGTTCCATCAGCCCCCCGGTTTCCAGGGTGAGCAGTTGAAGCAGGGCTGAGTTGTAATCATATCCTACCCCAATGGCTGAAATACCTATTCCCTTTGCGTTGTACTCCCTGGATTTCTCCACAACTGTTTTGGGTTCCGTCTCCCCGTAGCCGTCGGTAAGGAGGATGAGCCGGTTAACCTTTTTTTCCTCGTAGTTTTTCAGCAATTCTTCATACCCAAGCACCATTCCGTTGTAAATATTGGTGCCTCCTCCCGGTTCTATTTCACGGATAAAGCGGATCATTTCCGTGGCATCGCCCAGTTCTTTAAGCGGAAAATCGACAAAAGCAGCGGTGTTGAAAGTCACCAGCGACACTTTGTCAAAGGGTTTCAGTTTGCCTATGAATTTCACCATCGACTCCTTAGGGCTTCTATTCTGTTGTAGCCTGCCATTGAGCCGCTGCGGTCGATGACAAAGCTCAGGTTGACCCCGGAAATTTCTCTCACTTTTTCCACATCGGAAGTAACGGAAATGCCAATGTCAAGCACGGCATGCCTTGACCCGGCATTTACTTTATTGTTGCCCCATCCGGAGAAGAGCCCTACTTTTTCTGCCGGTTCGGGGAGCTGTTTGGTTACGAAATCCTGAAATTCCTCGTAAAACAGTTCATCCGGGGCAGGTATGTATTGCTCCGGATATCTGAGCCTGGGATCGGGTCTGTAAATGATCTGTGCTTCTGTGTTTCCTATGCCCCTGACGGTGGTAAAGTTATAAACGTCCACATCGCGGGCATAATCAAAATGAAGCAGGTATTTGCTGCCATTGGGGATCAGAAAGGCAGCCCTGCCATTTTGATCGGTTTTTGCCCTGAACACCCTGTTCGAACCGATTTCATGCAGATAAACATTATCGTCTGCCAGAAGTCCGCCATCCTCATTGAACACAGTCAGCACGAAAAGCGACCGGGATGAAGTGGCCCTGGTTTCAGGGGTAATTTGTTGTGTGACCGTATCATTGTTTACTATTTCGGTGATAAGGGTGGGCTCGTATTCAAGGCTCACTGTGATGACGCCTGATCGGTTAAGCAGCCTTGTAAGGGAGAAGTTCTTCACTCCGTCCACATCAATGGCGTACCTCTCTCCGACGGGCACAATAAAATCTGCCAAACCCGAACGGTTTGTATTTTTTGAAAGGATGAATGAGTTTTTTACACTTACCACATCCACCGCAATATCTGCCACCGGCCTGTTGGCGACTGTCAGAAGTTTCACCTTGAGAATGCAGGAATCGGCAGGGGGCATGGAGGGTGTTTTGCCCTGTTGCCTGATGGGTGTGAGAGCGATTTGTTTTCGCTTTTCCCTGATCTGCTCTTCCGCCCTGATCTCTGCCAGGTCGTAGAACACAGTGACGGAACCCTGACCACGGACACCTTCCTGCAGATCAAATTCCTTGTAACCGGGTAGGCCTTCCAGGTTGAGCGACCATGATCCGGCCGGGGGATAGAAAACAGCATCTCCCATCCTGTCGGTATATTTCCATATCTTTATGCCAGTGTTCAGTTCTTCAAGCCACACCCTGACATCCGGCAGGCCGGCGTTGCCGCTGCCTGTCACATGAACACTGTATTCAAAAACGCCCTGTGAAAGCAAACCTGTGCAAAAGGAAAAGAAAACAATGAACACAAAAAAACTCTTCTTCATGGGGAGATCATTTTTTAAATATGCCTTAAACGCCTGATCAAAGAAAAAATTATTAATGTGAATACACTTAAAACAATGAAAACTGCAATTTTGGTCATCCTCCGTTTCAAAATAATGAAAGGATGATATGGTTTTTTCAGAGGGGGAAAAGTATCAGGTAAGAATTTTTTCGATGTAGTTTGAATTCAGTATGCTGAGCACACCCATATATTTCAACCTGAATTCTATGAGATCGCCTACCTTCAGGTTAGCACGGGTGTTGCCGATGTCCATAACGATCATGTCTGAGCTTGCTCCTGAGAAATAAATATTTTTTCTGACCGGAATAATATATTCAGGATTGATGTCGAGCAGGCCTATGTCAAGGATGGCGCGATAGGATGTCTTACCATAATCACTTTCACTTATTTCAGTCTTTTCACCGGCAACATTTACACCCATTTCACCGATGGGCATTTTCGGTTTCTCCGTCAACTCAATGATTTCGGCAAAAAGCCTGAAAACATCACTTTTCATCCCTTTGATCGGCTTGCCGGTGATCAGGTTGTTTCCCAAATACAGAGTTTCGCCGACCCTGAAATGGTTAACCCCGGCAGGAACCAGCTTTTTCATGAGCAGGGGTATGGTAACGGAAGAACCGCCGGAAACCCATTTTATATTTTTTTTGAATTTTTCTTCGATAAGTTGCTTGTAAAGACTCAGCTGGATCAGCTTGTCGTGGGAAGGCATCACCCCGTGAAGACAATTCAGATTGGTGCCCAACCCGACAATCTCAATGTTGGGCAGATTGAACACTTTTGAGTAAAACTCCATCAGATCATTACCCATAATGCCTTCCCTCAAATCCCCAAGTTCGATCATGATGATAATCTTATGGTTTTTGCCCTGCTTTGCAGCCTCGTCCGAAATCGCCTGTATGGTGCTGTACTCCGTATTGAAACTGACATCGGCATATCTGACAAGGCTTTTGATACTTCTTCTGGCAGGGGGTTTGATATAAACGGTCTGCACAGTGGGGTCTATCCTTTTAATGGTTTTGAGGTTGCTGATTCTCGAGTCGTGGATTTCTTTTATTCCCAGATTCAGGAGCTCTTTAATAAATTGAGGGTTGCCGCACAGGAGTTTACTCACAACTCCCCACCTGATATTGTTTTTGGTAAACAACTCGTCGAGGTATTTGAAGTTATGTTTCAGTTTTTCTCTGTCCATTTCAATGAAAGCCATGATGAAAAGTGTTTTGGATTAGATTTTTTTTGTCGGTTCAACGGGCCGGACCAGGGATTCGTAATATAATGACCTTTCTTCGCTGATGATCCCTTCTTTCACTTTATGATTTGTATAACCTGTATTCCAGGTATTTATTTTCGAATCCCACTTTCTCATACAGAAAACGGGCAGGATTATCATGTTCTACATGCAGGGCGATATTCCCTTTCGACATCTCTATTGCTTTTTCCATGAGCATTTTTCCATAGCCTTTGCCCCGGTTATCTTTCCTTACGGCAATATACACCAGGATATTCTCAGGGATATAATATTTCATACCTGTGCGGTTCACGATGACAATCCCTTTCGTTTGACCGTCAACGCTTCCAATAATGATAAATCCTCCATCTACTGAGTTCTCTTTCATTGCATAGGAAATGCAGTTTGAGATTGCTTTTTTACTGTCTTTGTACTGATCGAGATTTTCGTGCAGAAAATCAACGATTTCCTGCTTTTCGATGCTTGCCGGTGGATTAACCGGATCGAATATTGTATAATTCATAATGCTAAATTCATATAAATACTATTTATAGAAACAAAATTACAAAAAATTTTTGACACAGGGCGGAATTCAATGGCCATTGCCCCGGGTATTAATGGAGGATCAGGAGAAAAGTTCTTTGGGGTAGTATTACATCCTGTTTAGAGGCTCTTTAATGGTCATTATCGGAGAGGCAGGTATTTTATCTATTTCAAGCGATTCGATCAACAGGGCCATCCCTTCCTTTATTTGCTGAAGTTTGTCATCAGGCAGCCTGGCAAGCCTGCCTGTGAGATTGTCATGTATAAGTTGCGGTGATTTTTCTACCAACACAGAACCTGCAGCAGTCAGTACGATGAGGTTTTTCCTTTTATCGCCCGATTTGGGAAGTCTGGCGACCAGGCCTTTTTTTTCAAGCCGGTTCACAATGCCTCCGGCAGTGCTGAGGTTCAGGTTCAGATAAGAAGCAATGCCGGTAATGGTGGACTGAAAGCCGGGCTGAGCATATAGCATGTTCATGCAAAGCAATTGAGGTATACTGATGCCATAAGCTTTTTGTATTCTTTTTGATTCAAGGTTCAAAGCCCTTACGATTTTCCGGATATGAATGAGTATATCTGAGTAATCCATAATATTTGCCGGTTAAGCATCCGTTTGCTCCAAAAATAGTCAATTTCTTTTATTCGTAACACAAGACCATGTCCGGAATGTTTATTAAACAATATACTTTAAGCCGTTCGAAATTGCTGAAGGGGGTAATTAAACAAAATCCGGATCGTCATATTGTGGTTTGCTAAAAATTGCCTGAGATTTTTATAAAAAATTTGCCAAAAATCATCTCCCGTGGCACCAATCCGAATATTCTTGAATCGAGGCTGTTTTGTCTGTTGTCTCCCAGGATGAAATATTGCCCCTCTTTAAGGATAACGGGCCCGTAATCGGAGAGTGCATTGCGCACATCGGAGTAAACAATGGTGCTTTTCATACCCATACCTGTTTCCATTGCAAATAATCCTTTATACGTTGTATCTTTTATTGAATCGGGCAGGTTGATCCTGATCAGCGTGTACCTGAGCCTGTTGCCATTGATCACCAGTCTGTTGTTAAGGATCATTACTGTATCCCCGGGAAGCCCAACAATCCTTTTGATCCAGAAATCGCTGCATTGTATCTCCGGGATGTTGCACAAAACCATATCACCCCGCCCTGGGTCAAGGATTCTGAAAATTTTTCTGTCGGTAAACGGAACGGTAAGATCGTATGCCGACCGGTTCACGATCACCTTGTCTCCCGAATAAAAGGTGGGAACATCCGAAGCCCCGACAACAAGGTAAGTCCTGAATGTGCCGGCCAGCCATGACAGCAACAGCACAGTTATGATGAGGGACAAAATAAACCTGTTTTTTCTTTTACTATGTACGTTTTCCATTCACTCTGTGCTTTTCAGTGCAGGCATGCCCCCACAATTATACCACCTGCCCTAAATTGTTTGTTCACAACAGATTAGTGTGCGGGAAGCAGGGTGGTTTCAGGGATAAACAGTGGTTAAACAGTACAGTGTTTGTTCAAATCTGGACATTTATCAGCATGAAAAGCCTTTTTTTTTGTAATTTTGAGATGAACATATTTTTATAGCTATGAAAAAGATTTTGATACTGATGGTGGCTCTGATGATGATGAGGTGTTCCATCGTGCCTTTTACGGGAAGAAAGCAGGTAAAACTGATTCCGGCATCAGAATTGAATGCTATGGCATTTCAAAGTTACAGGGATTTTCTCAGCCAGAATACCCTTTCAGCAAATACTTCTCAGACAGGTATGGTAAAAAATGTCGGTGAACGGATCAGCAGGGCGGTTGGGGATTATCTGCGGCAAAACAATTTGTCTGACAGGGTGGAAGGATTTGAATGGGAATTTAACCTGATGGAAGACAATCAGGTAAACGCCTGGGCCATGCCGGGCGGAAAAGTGGTATTCTATACCGGGATTATGCCCTATTGCAAGGATGAAACCGGTGTGGCGGTGGTGATGGGCCATGAGATAGCACATGTCATTGCCCTCCATGGCAATGAAAGAATGAGTCAGTCAATGATTGCAGAAATGGGAAGTCTGGCGCTGGCAGTGGCCATCCATGACCAGCCTCAGGAAACACAGGAGCTTTTTATGCTTTCCTATGGAATCGGGGCCACAGTAGGCGCTTTGTTGCCCTTCAGCCGCATACACGAGAAGGAGGCCGACCAAATTGGACAGTATATCATGGCAATGGCCGGTTACGACCCGGCCCGGGCCATCTCCTTCTGGCAGGAGATGGAAAAATCTTCCGGGGGCGCCCACCCTCCCGAATTTCTCTCCACCCATCCTTCTTATGACAAAAGGATTTCCGGATTGCAGTCGAACTTACCCAAAGCCCTCGAATATTATAAGAACCCCTGACTTTGTAAATTTTCAACTTTTATCAACAATTGATGTAAGGGGATCATTATTTTATACTTTTGAAACCGTCCTGAAAATTTCAGGTGGATAAGTCAAAGGGTGGTCAGGCATTTCAAGGTTTTACAATCAATGAGGATCGTTGCAGATGAAAATATTCCTTTTATCAAAGGCAGATTCGAAACTGTTGCTGAAGTTTTGTATTTGCCTGCTCCTCTCATCAGCCGGGCTTCTCTGAAAGATGCAGATGCATTGATCGTCAGGTCGGTGACGCAATGTAATGAGAAACTGCTCAAAGATACGGGTGTGAAATTTATTGCAACGGCAACATCCGGAGATGACCACATCGACAATGACTACTGCCGTGAGAACGGAATCCGCTGGATATCCGCCAAAGGCGCCAATGCCACGGCTGTTGAGCAATATGTACTTTTTTTCTTATTGCATGTTTCTGTTAAAGAAAAAATAAGCCTCAGAGGAAGAACCCTCGGTATTATTGGTGTGGGAAATATCGGGCAAAGGGTTCAGAAGGTGGCGGAAATATTGGGGATGACGCCTCTTCTAAATGACCCTCCCAGGGAAAGGAAGGAAGGGCAATCCGGTTTTACAGGCCTTCCGGAAGTGCTCAGAGATTCTGACATCCTCACCCTGCATGTTCCTCTTATAAAGGAAGGTCCTGATAAAACCCATCACCTTGCTGCGGATGATTTTTTTTCCTTGAGCCGCAAAGGTTGTATTTTTATTAACACTTCCAGGGGCGAGGCAGTAAAAGAGAAAAGCCTGCTCAATGCCATGAGACAGGGGAAAGTTGCCGCTTCTGCCCTGGATGTGTGGGATAATGAACCGGAAATCAACAGGGCGCTGCTTCATTCGTGTGATCTGGGCACTCCCCACATTGCGGGTTATTCGGTGCAGGGAAAATACAGGGCAAGCGCTTCAGTAGTCAGTGCAATCAGCGCCTTTTTCAGCCTGGGTTTGGACGAGAGTGATGTGCAGCCGTTACCTGACGCACCTCAGCCAACCCTGAAGGTAAACGGAGCCGGCAAAACAGATGAGGAGGTTGCACTTGAAGCCGTCTCCCTGGCATCAAACTTATATGCCACCGGCAGATTGCTGAAAGAACACCCCGGAGATTTCACAAGGTTAAGAAACGCTTATTCATACAGAAACGAAAATTCCGCCTTCTGCGTGGAGTTATGGAATACCGGTGCAGATACTGTTGCCATGATGGAACAATTTGGATTTAACATTAAATAATGATTGATGGATTATACTATTGTAAACAGGGCTGCCGACAACATCAGGGTCTTGTCGGCTGCCATGGTTGAAAAAGCCCGGTCGGGTCATCCCGGAGGCGCCATGGGGGGCGCCGACTTTATTAACATCCTGTATTCGGAATTTTTACATTTCGATCCGGATGATCTGAACTGGCCGTTTCGTGACCGTTTTTTTCTTGATCCGGGGCACATGTCACCCATGCTCTACTCGGTATTGTCTTTTTTTGAGATATTTACCATGGACGACCTGAAAAGTTTCAGGCAGTGGAAGAGTTGTACGCCCGGCCATCCCGAGCTTGACCTGGCCCATGGCATTGAAAATACCTCCGGACCTCTTGGGCAGGGACATGCCATGGCGGTTGGGGCTGCCATTGCTGAAAAATTCCTTGCAGCCCGCTTTGGGGATTGGATGTCGCATAATATTTACACATTCATCTCCGACGGGGGCATACAGGAAGAAATTGGCCAGGGGGCAGGGCGTATTGCCGGGCATCTGGGGCTGAATAATCTGGTGATGTTCTACGATTCCAATGACATTCAGCTTTCAACCAAAGTGGATGAAGTAACCAGCGAGGATACAGCGGCCAAGTATAAGTCGTGGGGTTGGAGAGTGGTAACCATTGACGGAAACGACCCCGGCGAGATAAGAAAAGCGCTGAAGCTGGCCTATGAAGAAAGGGAACAACCCTTTCTGATCATTGGCAAAACGGCAATGGGCAAAGGATGTCTTACAGAAGACGGGCAAAGTTTTGAATATCAGTTATCTACTCACGGTCAACCCATCAGCAATGCCGGGGCATCCCCGCAAAAAACCATTGCAGCGCTTGGAGGCGATGCCGAAAACCCCTTTGAAATTTTTTCCGACGTGAAGCTTCATTATGAAGCCGTTATGGAAGAAAAGAGGAAGTACGTCAGAAAAAAAAGGAGGGAATATGAAGCATGGTGTAAGAAAAATCCGGCGTTGGCCGGTACACTGGACAGGATCATCAGAGGTGAAATCAGGTCCTTTCCGTTTGAAAACATATTCCTGAAACCCAACAGCCCCACCCGTGCAGCTTCCGGGGCAGTGCTGGCTTCCTTTTCAGGGCAGATTGAAAATATGATCGTGATTTCCGCCGACCTTTCAAACAGCGATAAAACAGAAGGGTTTCTTAAAAACACCAGGCCCATCACCCGCAGCGACTTTTCCGGCGCCTTTCTTCATGCAGGAGTGTCAGAACTGACCATGGCGGCTATTGCCAACGGCATGGCATTGCATTACATCATTCCCGTTTGCGGAACGTTTTTTGTTTTTTCCGACTACATGAAACCCGCAGTAAGAATGGCTGCCCTGATGGAACTCCCTGTAAAATATGTCTGGACACACGATTCCTTCAGGGTGGGCGAAGACGGACCCACGCATCAGCCGGTTGAGCATGAAGCGCAGATAAGGCTGTTGGAGAAGATAAAGAACCATTCCGGTCGCAGCAGTCTGATGGTACTTCGTCCCGCCGATGGCGCCGAAACCCTTGCTGCCTGGAAAATGGCCCTGGAAAACACTTTGACCCCCACTGCCCTGATCCTTTCACGTCAGGCCATCAAAGACTTGCCGTCGGTCACGGTTCAGGCGCGTTATGACGAAGCGCAGATGAGCGCCAAAGGAGCCTACACGGTGGCCCGCACCTCTGAATCTCCCGAACTGGTATTGTTTGCCAGCGGATCTGAAGTGTCAACCCTCGTGGAGGCGGCTACGATACTGAAAAATGAGAACGGAGTGGGTGCAAGGGTTGTATCGGTGATATCTTCCGGTTTATTCAGCAGTCAGCCTGAATCTTACCGCAAAAGCATTTTCCCGGAGAATATACCCGCCATTGGTTTAACTGCCGGCCTGCCCGACAGCCTTGCGGGTGTTGCCCGGAATAGTCAGCATATTATCGGGCTTGACCATTTCGGCTATTCCGCTCCTTACACCGTACTGGATATGCAATTCGGATTTACACCTGAAGAAATTGTAAAGAAAATCAGGGCCATTATAAACCTTTGATCAGTTGTTACGTATAGGGTTTACCCTGTCCCGGGAAGAGCAGGAATATTTTTTCCTGAGTGTTAAATATATTTGTCGGGTAAAATTTATTGTTTATCTTTGCACCGTTTTTTAGAAAAAAAATAGGGAAAACAAATAAGGGAAATAGAACAGAAAGAGAGAGGGGGCAGAAGTCCCCTCTTTTGTTAGGAAAAATGGCAATAAAGGAAAAGATAGAAGAGATCGTAAACACTTATCTGGAAGGAACGGATAAGTTTTTGATTTCCGCTGAAGTGTCAAAAAGCGGCCTTGTGGAGGTGTTTATTGACGGCGACAGGGATATTGCCATTGATGACTGTGTGAAATTGAGCCGACACATCGGGTCATTTTTCGACAGGGAAGAAGATGATTTTGAGCTGAGGGTTTCATCGGCAGGCATTGACAAGCCTTTTGTGAATATCAGGCAATACAGGAAATACCTGAACAGGGCCGTGGAGGTCACCACCGGTGAGGGTTTGAAGCATGAGGGTTTGCTGGTGTCTTTGGATGAAAAGGGGATCACACTGCAGGGCTTGAAAAAAACGGCAAAGAACAAACAAAATGAAACGGTAACGCTTGCTTTTGGGGAAATTTTGAAAGCGCGCCCCGCCATCATTTTTTGAGATAAGGGTAAGTTTTCATAAGGAAATTATGAACGGTTATGGAACATATTAATTTATTCGAGACTTTTTCTGAATTCAAGGAATTCAAGAATATCGACAGGGAGACTATGATGCACATCCTGGAGGAGATATTTTTGCACATGCTCGCCAAGAAGTACGGCTCTGCCGATAATTTCGATATCATTGTGAATATCGACAAGGGGGATTTTGAGATATGGAGAAACCGTGAGATTGTTGAGGATGGTAAAGTGGAAGATGAAAACAGCCAGATCGCCTATTCGGAAGCCATTAAAATTGAGCCTGATTTTGAAATAGGGGAGGAAGTATCGGAAGAGATATATATGAGAGATTTTGGCAGGCGTGAGATTCTTACCATCCGGCAAAATCTTATCTCGAAAATCATGGATTATGAGAAAGACAATATCTACAGAAAATATAAGGAAAAGATCGGAGAAATCATAACCGGCGAGGTTTACCAGGTATGGAAAAAGGAGATACTCGTGCTTGACGATGAGGGCATTGAACTCATTCTCCCCAAGTCGGAGCAGATTCCAACGGATTTTTACCGGAAAGGCGACACCATCAGGGCGGTGGTTTCCAAAGTGGATATGAGAAACAATTTACCTGTGATCATTCTTTCACGCACTTCCCCCATTTTTCTTGAGCGTTTGTTCGAGGCCGAGGTCCCTGAGGTTTTTGACGGCCTCATTACCATAAAAAGCATTGTCAGGGTACCCGGGGAAAGGGCCAAGATCGCCGTTGAATCTTATGACGACCGCATTGATCCGGTGGGTGCATGTGTCGGGATGAAAGGTTCCAGAATTCACGGCATCGTCAGGGAACTGAAAAATGAAAATATTGATGTGATCAATTTTACAAATAACCCCTCATTGTTTATAACAAGGGCTTTAAGTCCTGCGAAAATCAGCTCCATTCAGATTCATGAGGATTCAAAAAAGGCGGAGGTTTACCTCAAACCCGATCAGGTTTCACTTGCCATTGGAAAAGGCGGGTATAACATCAAGCTTGCGGCCAAACTTACGGGATATGAGATTGATGTTTACAGGGAAGCGGAATCCGATTCGGAAGATGTTGATCTCCAGGAATTTTCTGATGAAATCGATCAGTGGATCATTGATGACCTCAAGGCCATTGGTTGTGACACTGCAAAGAGTGTTCTCGACCTGGGTGTGAATGATCTTGTTCAGAGATCAAACCTGGAGGAGGAGACCATCAGGGAGGTAGTAAAAATACTGAGGGCTGAGTTCGAATAGCGGGCAATTCAGCCGTTATTGCACCGGGGGACGGATAATTGTAGTACTTTAGCGACCAAATTAAGG
>JAFGME010000014.1 GCA_016927695.1 Bacteroidales bacterium | reverse complement strand
GCCGGGCGCTTCATAGTGCTGAATGTTATAATATCCTGCAAAACCGGTAGGAATATAATACCAGAAATCCAGATCATACACACCGGAGGTTTTATCCCCCAGTTTCAGGATGGCATCCGTTGAACCCTGAACCAGTACCGACTTTGTCCCGCTGTGTGCCATGGCATCGGTGATAGGAGCATCTTCAGAACTTCCCGGAAGGTTTGACCAGGTAGTCCACCATGTAGGATTTTCAACGGCAAGAAACTGACCAACGCTGTAAGACTCAAAATCGTCAAAGTAAAGGGCTGTCTGAACAGGCTCAAACAATACATTGTCGAGATAATATCTGCATGGGCCGTTGTCGCTCCATGCATACATATTCATGCCGCCAAGCTGGTTAAGCGTTCCGGTTCCAAATGTTCCGGAACTCCATACCCATCCGTGTATGAGGTTCCCATCGATGTAGAACTCTGCCCAGTCGTTGGTGAGGTCAATATAGTTTTCGATGAGCATCCAGGTGTTATACGGATAGGTGAAGGTGGCGGCTGCCTGTGCGCCCCCGTCAATGCTTCCAGCCCCTCCCACATCAAAAAACACCTGCATTCCCCATTCGCTGCTGGCTCCGTTAAAAAGTTGCAGCAGGTTGAAGTAGCCGTTAAAACCGGTGGGGATGTACATGTTGAAAGACATTTTGTAATGCCCTGCCGTGAAGTTGGCAATAGGGAAAACTGCATCGTTTGACCCCTGGATTACCACAGAATTTGAAGGACTGGATGACTGTGCATTTGTAATCAAAGGATCTTCTGCACTTCCCGGACTATTGCTCCAGGTGGTCCACGAAGGATCAACAACAGCAAGAGGATCTCCCGGTGTGAAGGAGTCAAAATTTTGCTGGTAGATGATCTGCGCATTTGCTGCAAAACCCAACAGCAATGTCATTAAAAATACAAATAAATTTCTCTTCATGATATAAAAATTTAGAATTAAAAAGATTAGTTGATTGTAAGAAGTTTATCAGCCCATGTGCGAAAAAAATAATCCATCTAAAACATAATCAGTTTCTTAAAAAAGTAAAGATATAAAAAATAAATTTAATATTTCCTAAAAAAAGATTATTTATTTACTTAAAATGAACTTATGGAAATTTACCGGACTGGTTTTTATCCGGTTTTATCTCATCATTACCCCAATGGCAATAACAAAAGAGGCTGCCCCTGATGGAGACAGCCTCTTCAACTTTTAAATAAAATAATGTCTATTCGGGAACCTGGCATTTATACCCGTTATCGGGAACCTGTGATCCTGAACCGCTGTTAGGCGACCATACTTCGACTTTATCAAGGTTGTTCACCTGACCATCCATCGAAAAATCCCCAAAGAGATATCCTGACGAACCTGATTGTGGCACCCACACGTCCACCTTATCTGAATTCCCAACCTGTCCGTCGGGAAGGCCGTCACCGCCAACCATCCCCCAGACTCCCGGGGCCAGTTGCTTGTGGCCGAGAGCGCCGCCATACACCTGCCCCAATCCGGTAGTAAAGTCGTAAGAATACAGGCTTCCGCTCTGAGTCAACGGACTGCCTGACATGATGTCGAGATGGTTGCGCTGGCAAACCACGGCAAACAGGTTCTGGTTCACCTGTACGTTGAACATCATGGGCGAGACACCATCAATGGAGACAATGGAGCCGTTTTTGAGCACAAACCCGGCCTGCTGCCATACTGTGGCAGCGCCTGTAGCATTTGCAGCCACATCCGCGTCGCGAAGTTCCACAAGCACCCAGTCGACAATATCAGGATTCGGCATCACGGTAATGCTTTCAATGCCACTGTAATTCCAGGGAGAAGTATTAAATGGCTGCACCATTGAAAATTCCGGCATTAAACAGAGGTAAGCGCCCATTTCGCCACTTTCGAACGGCCCCTCCAGCATCACTTTTAGTGAAAGCTCATACCCGGTTGAAATGGTTAGGGTAACCGGAACAGTGATCAGCGGATCATTGGGATCGTTATTGTTGATATAAATATCTGCGGTATACACTCCCTGCGGCAGCGAACCGGCATCAAACTGCACCATAATGTCTTCACTGCTGTATTCCGGAACGCTTCCGCTTGTCATCATTCCTCCATTTAACAAAAGCCATGTATAAGGAGGATTATAGGTATAATCTACCTCTAAGTAAGGCTTGTTGGTTTCGTTCCAGCCTTCAAACTTAATATAATAACTCGACGAATTATCCCTTGAGTCCACCCCTACGGCAAACCATCCCTGCTGGAGGGCAGCCTCCAGATCGGCATTGGCCTGGGCGCTTAAAGTCCAGTCGTGCCAACCCGTTGGGAAAGATGAGGATTCATTGCCATAATAGTAGGCAGTTCCGCTGGCAGAATTACCCTGTACCCAGGTCTTTATTTCTGAGGCAGTGGCAGATACCGGATCCATGGGTAAGGATGTGGCGCTCCAGTAAGGATAATAGGTTTCATACACGTAAGCGTGCAATTTGACACTGTTGATCGTTGATCCGTAAGGTATGCCGCTGATGTCAAACCTGAACCATCCGTCTTCAGTGTTATGGCCAATGACCTTACTGTCCTGTGTTTTTGTGGTTCCATTGGTTGTACCTGTCCAGTAAGGTACGGATTGCGGATATACATTCACAATTGTTTTTGCATCAACAGTATATACGATGTGTGCATTGTAATCGAGCTGGGAATCTCCTGAATTAATTACGGATAAAGTTTTGGTCACCGTTCCGCCAGGGGGCAAACCGACATTGAATGAGGCCGGGTTCACGGAAATGTCGGGGCCTATCACTCCGCAACCTGCAACCGGAACATAAATCAGGGCATTGTCGGGATCATTGCTTGTAACTTCCATATTGTCGGAATAACAAATATAACTCGTGGGTTCGAAAGTGACAAAAATTTCCTTATTACCACCAGGAGATACAACAAAACTGATGGTATTCTTTCCGGACTCCTTGAATCCCTTTGCTTCGGTTCCATCGCTTACGGTAAAGCCTGCCGGCGCCATTACATTGCCTGTGAGGTTGTCGCTTCCGTTGTTGGAAATAGTAAGCACTTCAGTAGAATTTGTGCCAACAATCACATCCCCAAAATCTAGAGATACAGGATTAACAGAGATATCTGGTTCAATTGGGCCCAGCGGCGGGAAAATGATATAGTCAATCCATCCGCAGTCACTTCCACTGCTAAGGGATACGTCTTTATCAAACACCCATTTGAAAGTATGGAGTCCTGCCGTTACCGGATACACTTCTTTGCCCCATCCTACTTCTCCTGCCCATTCCTCCATCATATTGCCGTCAATCCAAAACTGCAGGTAATCATAATTGGATTCGGAAGAAACTTTTCTGTAAAAAGATATGGAATCATCTACTGTAACTACCACAGTGAGGAACAATTCACTGATCTCATAATCATCAATATCCCCTGACTGGGCGCAATAAACCCCTTCATAAGGATTTGATTGTGTGATCAGCCAGTTTGCATCCCCACCGGATTGCCATGGAAATGCGAGGAATCCGCCGGTTTCCCAGTCTTCGACCATAAGGCCCACACCCTGGTAGTAAGTTTTGAAGGCATTGTAACTCCCGGCAATTACATCAAAATTGAGATCCACAGGGGTTCCGACAGGTGTGGCCGGATTTACGGTGATATTGAATGTAGCTGAAGCTGAAGCTCCTGCCCCGATAATTCCAAGGTTGAAAGATCCATTGTTGACCGTCACATAAGAACTATTACTGTATAGTGTGGCGAAGGCTGAGGGTGATGCGCTGTGGCCCGAATTGATGGCCTGGATGATCACATCGGCAGTCTCACCGGGGTCAAGCATACCGTTTCCGTTGCCGCTTACTGCGTCGTTGATTGTCATATTGTTCCCGGCCTGCAGGAATGGAGCATTCACAGTGATAGAGAATATGGAAAACCATGTTTCGTTGCCATCCGTAACTTCAATGTCGAACTGGACCACATGCTGATCTTCGATATCATCGGAGACAGTGAAAGCAAAAGCGCCGTTCTGCGAAGAAGTTGCCTGTGGGGCAATATTCGGCCAGGCTTGTGAATTGTCTGTGATGGTAATGTCGGGATCAGCGGAAATTAATGTAGCCATAAGGTTAGTGCCTGTTGTGCTTCCCACATTTTCAAGGGTTACATCAAGCAGGATATTCTCCCCGAAATCAGCCTGACCATTGTTGTTTCCGGCATTATCATCAATCTGGAAAGCATCAAGGAGCACATAAGGCCCGTTGGGGGAAGCAACCACAACATTGCCGATGAAAGGTTCACCATTTTGCCTGGTCACCACAATATCTGCCTGCCCCGGAACTGTGATCGGAACAAGGTTAACCACTGCCGTTCCGCTTGCGTTGGCAACGGCTGCACCATGCAAAACACCTCCCTTGGAGATGGCCACATAGGCATAAGGCTGGGTGTTCACCGTAAAGGACGCCGTACCCAGAGGCATCAGCGGATCGTAGGTTGCCGTGGTAACCGGAGGCTGTGAAAAGTATACCATCAACGATGGATCGCCCATCAGGTGATATATCTCCCAGTAATAGGTTTCCATGGAAGAACCTGCCTGGGTAACGGCAAGGTTACCTGCCGAAGGCATCTGACCCTGGGTGACATACCATTGGGCAAGAGGTTCGCCGTGATCATGGAAAGTACGGTCGTATGCGCCTAAATGGGCGGGATTATACACAGGATTGGCAGAAATGGACTCGAAACCTACACCCCACCAGAAATCTTCATCCCAGTAAGTGCTGTTCGAACCGCCGATATAACCTAAAGCGCCTTTATCTGCAGCGCGAAGGATTTCCTCCCCGAAGCAATTGGTCTGGAATTCAAGCGATGAACAACAATTGCCCACCATAAGCGGGTATTTGTGTGCATTGGTAAGCGCTGCAATGTGGCTGATGGTAAAGGATGGGTCGGCCCAGCCATTGGTACTGCAATGGGCAGTGTAATTGGCATAGGAAACACCATCGCTGACGTTCTGCCTTATCTGCTGGCTGTAATTGGCACCGCCCGGTTCAGGTTGCAGGTAAGTGTGTGAAGTTAACCCATGAGCAAGGTTAAAGTAGTAGGTTGTGCCGTAGTTGATCTGCCCGTTGCCCCATGTTTGGGAATGAGAAGCATCGGCTCCGGCCACCATAACCACTTCGTCAAGAAAAGTTTTATCGGGCATCAGGTATTGCTCGTATTCCAGTGTTTTATCAATCTGCGGCTGCAGTTGCGCCAGGTTGGTGGCAGAGAACCTGCCGTAATAACATTCAGGGTATATATCCCCGGTGTAATCACAATAATAAAGGTCGGAAACATGTGAACCTGCCGTTCCGTTGAAGGTGGGAATCTGTGCAACATCCCCGACGAAAAGTACGAATGACTGCGGATTAACTCCTGCCGGCGGGTTGTCGTAAAGATTCTTTAAATAAGCCTTGATGGAAGTTGTGGTGGTGCCGACTGCAGGGTTATTGGTGTAACCTTCTATAACATAGAATCCCTTTTTAACTTTCCATTGTATAAAGGGTTGCAGCGCTGCCTGGAACATCGGATCGGAAATGATGATATAAGTAACCGGCTCATCCATGATCAGTTCATCCCCCGGCATCGGTTTGTAATTGGTAAGAAAACCGAAAATCCCTTCATAATAGGGTGAAAATAGTTCTTTTTTGGCTTCCATGGTTTTCATGACATCAGAGCCGGTAAAAACAATATCTACCTGAATATCCTCAATGATCCTGAGTGTGTTTGTAACGGGATTGTACTGGAAAGGAGACACTTCCAGCCTGCCTAAACGGACACTGCGCATCATCCCGATTTCAGTGAATGAAACCGGCTCCAGGGCAAAAAACTCATCTTTTTGATAAGTTTCCTTGTTAACAATGAATTCAATATCTGAGGGATCTTCAATGTTTTTTGAAACGGGGGGCTGAGCAGGTATGATCTGATTCAGGATGCCATAATCGCCAAGATAAATGTCCCTGTGTGACATTGAGATAATGTTCACCTCAAAGTTACCGGAATGTGGCATCTCAATGAGTTTCCTCAACACCGGCAATTTCGGGTTGCCCTCCTGTATGGAAAAACCATAATCACTGACCATGATCTGGGTAAAAATGCCCTGGTTGGTCTTCACGTCAAAAAAATCGAATCCATCCAGTGTATTGCTGAACCGGAAACTCCGGAAATCATCCTGAAGGATGGTAAATTCCGAAGCGTGGTTGCCCTTAAGTTCCACCACTCCTGCATAAACACTGAGGTGCAGGAACAGGGCGATAAAAACAGCCGTCAGAAGCGGCCGGAACAAGTAAACGATACTTTTCATAAAACTGTGTTTAAATGATTAATTTTCTTTAAAGTGCCAAATATATAAATTTCCTCATTAGTGAATGGGATGAAAAGAAAATTTGTTCTCATGAACCTGTTTTCAAGACAGTATTTCCACTGGTTAAGTTGCAAAGGGAGTCGGTCAGAAAAACACATAAACCCGGGAACCTGACCGGGAAAACAAAAAAAGCGAAAGCCTGTAATGATCATTTTTGCTATGGGGGAATCTTACTGACGTCTCGTGATTTTGAGGAAATGTTACCTTCTTTTCATTATTTTTGTGATCATAAAATGATGTATATGGCAAAAGGCAGAACTTCCAAACCGGCGAAGAAATACATTGATGAAGTGCTGAATGACTACCGTATAGCAAATGAAAGCAGACAGGTCAGTCTTTTAGGGCGCCGGGAAACGCTCACCGGAAAAGCCAAGTTCGGGATATTCGGCGATGGCAAGGAAATACCGCAGCTTGCCATGGCCAAAGTTTTCAGGGAAGGCGACTGGCGTGCAGGATATTACCGCGACCAGACTTTCATGTTTGCCACCGGGATGATGACGTTGGAGGAGTTTTTTGCCCAGCTTTACGGCGATACGGATGAAAAATTCAATCCACAGACTGCCGGAAGGGTCATGAACAATCATTTTGCCACCAAAACCATCGACAAAGAAGGGAATTGGCTGAATCTTACCCTTTTAAAAAACAGTTCAGCCGACATCTCCCCTACAGCAGGCCAGATGCCGCGCCTGCTGGGGTTAGCCCTGGCATCGAAACTGTTCAGGATCAACCCTGATTTTGATAAAACCAAAAACTTCTCCCGCAAAGGCAATGAAGTTGCTTTCGGCACCATCGGTGATTCAAGCACCTCCGAAGGCCATTTCTTCGAAGCATTCAATGCCGCAGGAGTTTTGGGTGTGCCTTTAGCCATTTCTGTGTGGGATGATGGCTTTGGCATTTCCGTTCCAAAAAAATATCAAACCACAAAAGGCAGCATATCCGATGTTCTGAGCGGATTCTCGAAAAATGCCGATGGTGACGGGTTTCTTATTTTCAAAGCCAGAGGGTGGAATTATCCTGAATTGGTTGAAACCTATGCAAAGGGGATCAAAGAATGCAGGGAAAAACATGTACCGGTTCTTTTTCATATCACCGAACTCACACAGCCCCAGGGACATTCAACCAGCGGTTCACACGAGCGTTACAAAACAAAGAAACGCCTGGAGTGGGAAAATGAGTTCGATGGTATCCGGAAAATGAAGGAATGGATACTTCAGCAAAAAATTGCTGACGAAAAAACACTCCTCCCGATCGAAGAAAAAGCCGTTATCAGGGCTAAAAATGCAAGAGACAACGCCTGGGCCAATTATATGGGGCCTCTTATGAAAAAAAGAGAAGATTTCATCGGCATGGTTGACATCACCACATGCAATTGCGCTAAAACAGAAAAGATTGATGCAATTAAAAAAGAACTCAGGATGGTTTCAGAACCCATACGGAAAGACATCATCTCTTCGGCGCGTAAAATACTCAGGCTCATCTGCAACCAATGCAGCAACCCTGACAATTCACTGAAGATCAATGTTACAAACTGGCTTGACATGGAGATGAAGGAGGGATCCGAAAGATATAACTCCCATTTGTGGAGCGAATCTCCCCGATCAGTGACCAAAGTCCCTCAAATAAAACCCCTTTACCGTGAAAAATCGGAATGGGTACCCGGAAGGGTCATCCTCAGGGAAAATTTCGATGCAATCCTAGAGAAACATCCGGACTCACTGATTTTTGGGGAAGATGTCGGGAAGATAGGCGGGGTGAATCAAACCCTCGAAGGCATGCAGTTGAAATACGGGGAACACAGGGTCTTTGATACAGGCATCAGGGAAGCCACCATCATCGGTCAAGGTATAGGTTTGGCAATGAGAGGATTGAGGCCGATAGCTGAGATACAGTATTTCGATTACCTGCTTTACGGCCTTCAGGTCATGAGCGATGACCTGGCCACTCTGCAATACAGGACCAAAGGAGGCCAGAAGGCGCCGCTGATCATCAGCACCCGCGGCCACCGCCTGGAGGGCATCTGGCATGCAGGATCACCGCTTAGTATGGTCATCAACTCCATCAGGGGCATTTATGTTTGTGTACCCAGAAACATGGTGCAGGCGGCAGGCTTTTACAACATTTTTATGAAGTCGGATGACCCTGCCCTGATCATCGAACCCCTGAACGGCTACCGGCTGAAAGAAAAAATGCCATACAATGTCGGAGAATTTACTACCCCTGTCGGCATACCCGAAATTATAGAAGAAGGCAATGATATCACCATCGTCACCTATGGCTCGTGTATTAAAATAGCCCGGGATGCAGTAAAACAGCTCAGGGAATTCAGCATTTCATGCGAACTCATTGATGTTCAAACACTTTTACCCTTTGATACACCGGGGGTCATAAAAAAATCTCTTGAAAAAACAGGAAAGATTTTATTTTTCGATGAGGATGTACCCGGAGGAGCCACCGGCTATATGATGCAAAAGGTGCTTGAGGAGCAGAAAGGTTATTATTTTCTTGACTCCGAACCCCGCACACTTTCGGCAAGGGAACATAGGGCTGCTTATGGCACGGATGGCGACTATTTCTCCAATCCAAACGCCGAGGATGTTTTCGAGGAGGTATATAACATTATGCATGAATCGAACCCGGCAAAGTATCCGAAAATATTCTGAATCCCGATGAAAAAACCTGCCGGGAATAATCCGGGATCTGTGCCGAAACATCCGGTAAAATATTTCAGGGATGGGAACATACTCATCTTATTCATTGTTTTTGCAGGTGCGTTTCTTCGGCTGTATATGTATTTTGAAGCCCCGCTTACCTATGATGAATTCAGCGCTTTATTCAGAACCGGTTACGGTACTTTTAATGAACTGATCGCGAAGGGTGTAAAAACCTCCGACATGCATCCTGCGGCAGTTCAGGTGTTCCTGTTTTATTGGGTAAAACTGTTTGGCAATGAGGCGTATGTCCTGAAGCTGCCTTTTGTGATATTCGGCATTGTTTCCATTTATCTTGTTTACAAAACAGGAGAAATGTGGTTCAACAAAACCACCGGACTGTTTGCCGCCCTGTTCATTGCCTTTCTTCAATACCCCATTACATACAGCCTGTATGCGCGCCCTTACGCAATCGGAATGTTCTTTTCATTGATGATGGTTTTTTTCTGGACCAAAGCGCTTTTCTCAGATAACAACCGCTTTATTCATTATGCAGGATTCACCCTCTTTGCTGTCCTTTGCGCCCTGAATCATTACTTCAGCATGATGTTTGCGATGATCACAGGCATTTCGGGCCTGTTCTTAGTGAAAAGGAAAAAACTCCTTCCCTACCTGATCTCAGGGTTGGTAATCGTTGTTGCTTTCCTTCCCCATATTGAAATTACACTTTACCAGTTTTCCAGAAAAGGGGTCGGTAGCTGGCTGGGAAAACCATCTCCCGGTTTTTATCTGAATTACATGAAATACATATTTCATTATTCAGGCTGGATGTATGCCCTTGTCCTGGCAATCACCTTAACGGGATTGTTTGTTTTCCCCTCCGGAAAAAGAAAAGCATGGAGATTCAGGTTTCTTGCTTTGATCTGGATCGCCGTGCCTGCCATCACAGGCTATTTGTATTCCATCTGGGTAAATCCGGTTTTGCAATACTCCGTTCTCATTTTCGTTTTTCCCTTCATTTTCATCTTCCTTTTCAGCTTCTGGAAGGAGGTCAGCTTTCCGGTCCAGGTATCCGTAACGGTCATTACAGCTTTCATCAGCATTACAACCCTTGTATTTCACCGGGAGCATTACATCCATTCCTATGAATCCGGATACCGGAACATACTGAACGTGACACATGAGACACAAAGCCGGTACGGAAAAGAAAATGTAACGGTTTTTATCAGATACCCGGAAAATATTTTAAATTATTACACTGAAAAAGGATTTGAGATCGACATGGAGAAGGTTCGCTATTTTTCCCAGTCAACTTCTGTATCCGAATTCAGGGATTCTGTGAGGGGATCAGATACACAGTATGCCGCTTACGGATGGGCCGTGCCTGTTGACCCTGTTTACCTTGGCCTCATCAGGGAAGAGTTTCCTTATCTGGTGGAAAAACATGCCTGGTATCTGTCGGAATACTATCTTTTTTCTAAAAACAAACCAGATGAAACGGGAAGCCGTCTTCTGAGCGACACTGTTTACTTCTCCTGTCAGGACTACGATTCTGAAGTTGCAGGCTGGCAACCGGTTACCGGCCACCTGATGTTGAATAAAACGGGTGAAGGAAGGGGAATGTCACTGTTTCAGGATTCCACAACACAATATGCTCCCGGATTCCGGTTCAGTCTTGATGAAATCATCGACAACGAAAATAATTACATTTTCATTTCGGTCGAAATAAAGCCATTGAAGGACAAAGCCAACATACATCTGGTGGCCGCCTTAACTTCCGGAGAAAACACCGTTGAATGGAAATCATCCATTCTTTCAGACCATCTCACTGATCCGGAAGGATGGAACACCATTCATCTGGCCATTAACCTGCCAGACATCCGTCAGGCACCAGGCCTGGTTTTTCATACGTACCTCTGGAACAAGGGGCAAACCGCATATTTAGCCGACAATTACCAAATATTCACGGCAAAAGGCAATCCGGTTGTTTATTCTTTGTTCGAAGATTATTAATTTTGTGGAAAAATTTGGCTTCATTTAGTGCAAACCCCTGTAAATAATGTTGTACTGATTATGCATTATATTGAACCTCACTACAACTGGAGAGCTTACTATGTTGCATCGGAGGACCAACTCTCGCCGTTTTACGGAAATGAATACAGCGAATTTGAGTTCTCTAATGCTATTTATAATTACTATATCCATCCCCAGTGGGACAATATGGGCTCGGCTACTCTTTATCTGAAAATCCTTTATGTCAATTACGGTCTCGGATTTTGCATCATTGAACTTCTGGGGGAGTGGAATGACTGTCTTTACAATGATATCATGTATCTGAAGAGAAACATAGTGGATTCACTTGCAGAAAACCGGATTGATAAATTCATCCTGCTGTGCGACAATGTACTGAATTTCCATTATTCTGACACGGATTATTATGAAGAGTGGTTTGACGATATAGGAGACGGCTGGGTAGCCGCCATAAATCTGAGGGAACATGTGCTGCAGGAATTTGAAAACGGGCGCATCGACCAGTACATGGCCATGGGCGGCCCGCTCAATGATATGGAATGGCGCAATCTCAGCCCGACGCAGGTGTTCGGTAAAATCTCAAAACTGGTAAATAAATGGCTTCTGACTGAATAAGTATATAAACTTTGGGTAAAACTGATGCCAGATTCGGTAATGAAACATATTAACATCAGCATCCGGGGAAGGGTACAAAACGTGGGTTTCCGGTTTTCCTGTATGGAGGCAGCCTATAAGACCGGCATTACCGGATTTGTGAAAAACCGCAGGGACGGAACCCTTTACATTGAAGCCGAGGGGACACCTGAAAATATTGAAAAATTTATCCAATGGTGCAGCAAAGGTCCGATCTGGGCAAAAGTGCATGATGTGCATTTGAGTGAAGGGGAACTTCAACATTTTAAATCCTTTGAGATCATCAGGAAATAATGCCATCCCCTTCAGACCGGCCTGGCGGCACGTGTAATTTCCCTTTTCCCTGAAGGCCCGGGCAGTTTAACGGTTTGAAAGCCCGCTTTTACAAGGTTTCTCCTTACCTGCCCCCCTGATGAAAACGTAACCAGTATTCCTCCGGGTTTCATCGAATAAAAAATTTTTCTGAATACGTCGGACGACCAAATCCCCGGATGAAAAGCGGGGCCAAAAGCGTCAAAGTAAACCAGGTCAAAAAATTCATCCGCAAGGCTCGCCGCCTCAATCCCGCAATGCTCTTTTTTCAAAATAAAAGCCGGGGTCAATGAAGTTTCAACTCCCGGGACACACCCATGCATGATTTCAAAAATCTCCTTACCGTTATCAACACCCGCCATTTCCGGATAATTGAGATGATTATATATTTCAGGGGGAAGCGGATTGGGCTCCACAGCGAAATAAAAAATGTGTGCCATGCTTTTCAATGATTCCCGGTAAGTCAGAAAGGCATTCAGTGCGGCGCCAAAACCCACTTCAAGTATCCGTAGCTCTTTCTTTTCAGGCAAAACATAGTGAAGGCCCTGCCCTATATATATATACAAAGATTCGGAAATGGCGCCATACTTTGAGTGGAACGTATCGCCCACTGCAGTATCAATTACCGAAGTTGATCCGTCATCCGTGATAAAAACCCTGTAATCCATCCGGGTTAAATATTTTATCCGTTTCCGGAATATTTGGTTATTCCGGGCCATTATCATCGTCAAAATTATATTAAAATGGTTTTAATTTGACATTCTGCAAGTTAGAAAAAGAAAACATAGAAAATCCCGGTGATATAACAAACATCAGGCTTCCTTACCTATACGATATTGTAAACGGCCAAAAAAATAAAAGGTTTATACTTCCATTACAACACGGATTATCAGCAAAATAAGCGGTATGGCACATAAATTGAATTGGGTGGGCGGTTGTAAAAAAACTGATCAATGAAAGTGAATAAAATTGCAAAGAAAGGGCTTGATGAAATAAACAAGCATAAAGGGAAGAAATTAACCTACGAAACTTACATGAAAGTTGACCCGGAAATAGCTCAGAAATATGTCGAATTTGTGGGAACACACCTGGGAGTTCAGTATATCAGATGGGACACTGAGAAAAAACGGTTCGTCGCCTGAATCACTGCTTTTTCGGGGAGTAAGCTGAATGGATGTTTAATACCTGTTCACTAAATGACATTGTTTTAATGATATCCATTGAAGGTATATCCAGCGCTTCAATACTGTTTCCCCTGACAGCAAACAGCGCATCAAGCCAGGGTTCATAGTTCAATACCTGATAATCACCGGTTTCCTTAATAAGGTCAAGAGAGTTATACTCAACATCCAACAGATACAACCCGTTTTCTGAAGAAATAAAAATTTTATTTGCCCCGTATGCCGATGCTGCCATTGCCTCTGCTTCCATATCTGCACAGGATGTTAAAATACCGGTGAAAACATTAAAAATCTTCAGGGTTCCTTTATTTTCATTTTTCGTGTTTCCAATGATGATCACATCCCGGTCGCCGGACGGGATAAGCTTTATCACATCAAACTGAACCGGCAGGGACTGTTTCCGCGTACCCGCCCCATAATGAAATGTGATCAGGCTGGAAGTTCCTGCAGCGGGGTCGTCGATCACTGCCAGAATGAGGTTATCCTGAAAAACAATGTTTCCTGCATGTTCTCCCGGATATAACGGGGAAGCCGTAGTAATGCCCCCCTGCTCATTATATCCCCGGATGAATTCATTATAAAACGAGACAAAAATATCCCCATTGATGTAAAGGCAATTCCGGTTGTGGTTAGGCGGGTTGATCATTTCCGGGATATCCCATATCGCCTCTCCCGTTGTAATATTTAAAGCCGTTAAATTTGAGAGATATCTGCCTGCAATGTACAGTATATTTCCTGAAGGGCTGATGGCAGAAGCAGCATAATCGGATACCACGGTGAAGGTATTTTCCCTTTCCAGTAACGGATTGAACCTGTCAATCACAATGTGATCCTGCCCTCCTGAAAGTATGATCAAAGCATCCGGTTCGGATTGCAATGCCTTTATCTCAATGGACCGGTAGGCCCTTTTTATGTTGGTGCCATCTTCAGCCCTGATCCCGATGTAATAATCACCTCCTTCAATTCCGGCGCCTTCAATGAGATATTCAAAGCCCAGAGTGTATTCTGCAGTGTTCGGATTGAACTGATAAGACGGCATTACCCCGTTGAAATCCTTGTCGACAATCGAAACATCTATCAGCGTGATGTTATTGTCATCGCTGATTACTGCTTTCACAAAAACAGATGTATCCACCGCAAGATCGATCAACCGGCCTTCTGAAGGAGACAAAAAGATAACTGCCGGATGCCTGTCTGCAACCTCCTTTTTGCATGAAATCCCCAAAAACGATAACAGCACGCAAACAATGACCGTATTTAGACCTGTATGCATAAATCCTTTCGTTTTAAACAAAATTAATTGAAAAATTTATAATTTTATCCCAAATTTAATCTTATGCTATACCAGATCAACCTTGAGAGGATTCTGTTTATTGACATTGAAACCGTTCCGGCAACAGAAACTTACCAGGAGATGCCCGAAAGACTGAAGGCGCTTTGGGACAAAAAGGCCGGAAGACTTTCGCCCGAAGTAAAACCGGAAGACGTTTATGAACAGGCAGGTATTTATGCCGAATTCGGAAAAATCATCTGTATTTCGGCAGGCTTTTTTAAGGACGAGGGGTTCAGGATAAAGTCATTTGCAGGGAGCGATGAACCTGGCTTGCTCAGTGCATTCGGACAGCTTTTAAACACCTATTACAATCACAGGGAAAGCCTTTTGTGCGGCCATAACGGCAAAGAATTCGATTTCCCGTACATTGCAAGACGAATGCTGATAAACAGGATACATCTGCCCGAAATCCTTAATCTCGCCGGAAAGCGGCCCTGGGAAGTAGCGCACCTTGACACCATGGAGTTATGGAAATTCGGAGACTATAAACATTATACATCCCTCGACCTTCTTGCATTCAGTTTTGGAATTCCCACCCCGAAGGATGATATGGACGGAAGCATGGTAGCCGGCGTATTTTACCGCGAAAAAGATATTGACAGGATTGTTGCGTATTGTCAGCAGGATATGATTACCGTTGCCCAGGTCCTGCTCAGTTATATGGGCAAACCCCTGATAAAGGAGGAGCAATTCATTGTGTCAGAACCCGCACTGTTTGAAAAGGAATAAATTGTAATCCTTTTGAGCGGTATCTTTTGTGCAATGTCATGATCACCGGCTAAATCCAACATTGCATTTTTTTCATTCTTCCGGACGGAGGGCTCACCGCTCCACATCATCGTTGTCAGAATATGAATCGGGTTCAGGTTTGGGCCTGGTGAAAAGCACCTTCATGAAAAAATAAATTGCAATTCCGGTGATTAAAGTCTCGGAAACGATCATAAATATTAAAGCAGTCCTGTTCATAATATCAGATTCAGATGGTACCTTCTTTTTTTCTTCTCCTGTAAGCCACATAAACAAAACCGACATTCACAAGAAAAACAGTCAAAAGCAACATTCTTGCAAAATCAATATAAAACACCCTGTTTACGACTTTTCCGGTATATATTGTATCGCCCGGACTGACGATGCTTCCGGTTTCAACGACCAACCTGTCGTTATGATCATACCTGATCGTTGAGCTCTGTCCGTTTTCTCCGGCAATGCGCAGAAAATTTCTCTTATCCTTCACATATATTGAATCGACCACACCCGCTATCTCGGCATAATACTCGTCGGCAAAATGTTTATTATTCGGCCCTATTCCGGTTTGCAGGATTTGCCCTAAAATGCTTTCTTTATGCAGTTTCCAGCCGGTGAAGCTGATTTTCTCCCATTCATCATTCTCAGGCCGAATAAGAGAGCCTGCGAAAACAATGATTAGCAGCACCGGTGTAACCCATTTAATAATAAACTTATAAATGTATGGGATTTTTATATCCGATCCGGCAGTCAGCTCTTTCCAGCCTTTTTTCACACCGAACACCCATGAAAAAAGAACCGTTTCAATCAGAGCAAAAAGCACAAGCGCCACACTTCCCGCCCAGTAATCATATTCATCCAGAACGCCCTGCTGGAAAAAAAGAACGGTCGGGAGTCCTAAAATCAATATGGAACCTCCAAAGAACCAGGCCGCTTTTTTTCGTTTCCAGTTAAATTCGTCGCGCAGGAACGACATATAAGGAGTACCCATAGCAAGAGAAGATGTGATCCCTGCAAAGAACAACAGCCCGAAAAAGGAAAGCCCTGCAATGGCAGCGAGGATGGGCCCCCAATTCTGAAAAAGGAAAGGCATTGTCCTGAAGCAAAGCCCCAGGCCACCGGCATTGGTAAGTTCAATAACCCTGTCGACTCCAAGATATCCGATCGAGATGGGGATAATAATAGCGCTTCCCAGAACCACTTCCACAAACTCATTCATCCATCCCGCCGACATTGAATTCAAAGCAATATCATCTTTCTTTTTCACATAGGAAGCAAAACACTGCACCGAACCCTGGCCCAGGGACAATGTAAAAAACACCTGTCCTGCCGCCGCCAGCCAGACTTTTGGGTTTCCCAGCGAATCATAGTTGGGGGTCCAGAGAAAGTTTAAACCCACCGTTCCATCGTAAACAGCCCCTTCACGGCCTGCGATGAGCGTAATTCCTTTAATGGCAAGAAATATTCCGAAAATCACAAGCAGCGGCATAACAATCTTCGCAGCTTTC
>JAFGME010000013.1 GCA_016927695.1 Bacteroidales bacterium | reverse complement strand
TAAAAAAGTAAAAAAAATGGGATAAATATTTGTTACGCATTGATATTCAATATACTTAAGGCGATTTTTTAATTAATTTTACCCCATGGGCGAAAATACATATTTTTACAGTTCGAAGCAGGGAAATACCGGAAAATTTCTTTCATAGCGAAGATGGGAATTGTTCAAAATGGCAGTTATGAGCGATCGGGGTTCAATTTCTCGTAAACCCGGTCTGTCAAAGTATATTTGCCGTACCTTTGTCCCGGAATCGTGTTTGCAAATTACTCAGGCTTAATTTGTGCAATGGTCTGAATAAATGATAAAAATCAGAGAATGAAAAAATCACTGCTGTTTCTGTGTGTTTTATCAACTGTCATTGCCTGGGCACAGGATATTCAATATGAGGATTTTACACAATTCGTCAACCCTTTCATCGGCACTAAAAAGATGGGCCATACCTTTCCGGGAGCATGTGTGCCTTTCGGGATGGTACAGTTAAGCCCGGATACGGATACGATCGGATATTGGGAGGATGGGCATTACAATAATAAGGTGTATGAATACTGCGCCGGTTACCAGTACGATGATCCTACCATAGTGGGCTTCAGCCATACACACTTCAGCGGAACGGGCCACTCCGACCTGGGGGACTTCCTGATTATGCCGATCATCGGTGAATTGCAACTCAATCCCGGAACTGCTGACCATCCTGAAAACGGATACCGCTCCTCCTACCGGAAAAAGACAGAAACGGCAGAGCCGGGTTATTACCGTGTGAAGCTGGATGAAGGAGCGATAAGCTGTGAGCTGACTGCCACTGAAAGGGTGGGTTTTCATCAGTATCACTTCCCAGAAACGGATGAGGCGCACATCATCCTCGATTTAATTCATGGCATCTATAATTACGAAGAAAAAAATGTATGGACTTTCATCCGGGTTGAAAACGATACACTTGTCACCGGTTACAGGCAAACCAGCGGATGGGCCAGGACACGGACGGTTTACTTCGCCATGGTTTTCAGCAAACCTGTGAAAAGCTACGGACACAAAAAATATGATGAATCGGTTTACCGTGGTTTTTACCGCAAATTCGATGAAGAGGAAAACTTTCCCGAAATGGCAGGCCGGAAAATACGGGCACATTTTGATTTTAAAATCGAAGAGCATGAATCTCTTCAGGTTAAATTTGCCCTTTCGGCAGTGAGTACGGAAGGTGCATTGAAAAACCTGCAGGCTGAAATCCCACACTGGAACTTCATAAAAATCAGGCAGGAAGCCAAATACAAATGGAATAAGGAACTCTCTAAAATAAATGTGGAGACTATTATTCCGGATGACAAAGTGGTCTTCTATACGGCTCTTTATCATGCTTTCATCAGCCCAATTATTTATGAGGATGTCGACGGGAAGTACCGTGGCCTCGACCAGAACATCCACAGTTCCGACGGCTTCACCAATTACACAATCTTTTCACTTTGGGACACATACAGGGCATTGCATCCACTTTTCAACCTTGTGCAACCACAACGTAATAACGATATGGTTCATTCCATGCTTGCCCATTTCGACCAGAGCGTTCATCCCATGCTGCCTGTGTGGTCGCACTACAGCAACGAGAACTGGTGTATGACAGGATACCACAGCGTTTCGGTAATCTCCGACGCCATTAATAAAGGGATTTTCGCCGGGGATTCGGAAAGCGCATTAGACGCCTGTGTGAAAACCGCAAAATACAGACTTTTTGACGGGCTGGGATATTACATGGATTTGGGCTACGTTCCGGAAGACAAGAACGGCAGTTCAGTGAGCAAGACCCTTGAATATGCCTACGACGACTGGTGCATCGCCCAAATTGCCAAAAAGGCCGGAAGGGATGACATTTACGACCGGTTCATGGAGCGTTCGGAGAATTATAAAAATGTTTTCGATCCGGAAACCGGTTTCATGCGGCCAAAATTATCCGATGGAACTTTCAGGAAGGAATTCGATCCGCTGGACACCCACGGACAGGGCTTCATTGAAGGCAATGCCTGGAATTACGGTATGTATGTCCCTCAATATCCAGGGGCTTTGGTTGAACTGTATGGCGGAAAGAAGAAATTCACGGAGATGCTCGACCGGCTTTTCACACTTCAACTTGAAGACAAGCACATTGAAGCCAACGAAGATATCACGAGGGACGGCATCATCGGACTTTATGTGCATGGCAATGAGCCGGGCCACCACATTCCGTACCTTTACAACTATACCGGCCATCCAGAAAAAACACAGGAAAGGGTGAGGATGATCTGCAACACCATGTATGCCAATGCGCCCGATGGCCTCTGCGGCAACGACGACTGCGGGCAGATGAGCGTCTGGTATATTTTCAGCGCGCTGGGATTTTACCCGGTTTGTCCGGGTTCGGACCTGTATGCTTTGGGAAGCCCGCTGGTGAAATCCGCAGAAATCGATCTGGGAAACGGCAAAACCCTGCACATCAAGGTGGAGAATCAGTCTGCGGAGAACGTGCATGTTAAGGCAGTGATCCTGAATGGGAAAAAGCTGGAAGGGCCGTTTGTCGGCTTTGGAGATTTGAGGGAAGGCGGGGAAATGGTGTTTCGGATGAAATAACCACTGGCCTGTTTGCAATATATTTTTCAGGATTACACTTATTATCTATTATTTTATTTATCTTTACCATGAAATTTTAAAGTAATGATTAATATTTTCATGGTAAATGATTGCAAGAAGCATCACGGAAAAATTGGAAAATTTAACCGGCAAAAAACGACCTGGAGCTTTACTTTTACCGCACTCACAACGGAGCCGGGGTCGATCTTGTTTTTGTAAAAGCCCTTCAACCTGTTGCCACCGCTGAAATAAAATTCACCTCAACTCCCCATCCCTCAAAGGGATTGATCAACTGCGCTGAAGATTTGAAAACAACTGCTAATTTCATCATCACTCCCTTTTCTGAGGATTACCTGGCCGCCAACAATATCCGGGTTTGCAGCTTGTCTGTTTTTCTTGAGAAATATCTTCAGGAGATCTGATCCTGTCAGCACCCCTGACCGGTTTTCCGGATTTGATCGGAAACACTGACATTTTTTGGCAAGATGGAACAATAATTCTTTTGATATCGAAATTTTGGTTTTAATATTAACTTTGCCGTTAGAAGTGAATAAGGAAAAAAATGAGTTGGGCGGAATATATACCAAAAGATATTGCTAGGCTTTATGAAGTTTTTGACTTTAAGCATGCGGCAGCAATTTTATCAAAAGAATTTCCAGGTGAATTTGGCGAATTATGCATAGCACTGAGAGGTTTCCGCTTTACAAAAACTGACCTAACAACGGCAGGTGGAAATGAAAGCCATATACCCAAATTATTCTCTAATCTTTTGCGGCCCCTTGGTTGGAATGAAAAAAATCTAACTGCAGAACTCAATGTCTATGAGGTAAAAGATAAAAAAACCAGGGAACTTAAGGGTTCAATTAATCATGGTTCCCATAAGGTCGACTATCTAAAAGGAAGGGTTGCCTTCGATCTTGAATGGAACAGTAAAGATCAGACTTTTGATCGTGATCTTTATGCCTTCAGAGCCTTCTTCGAATATAATGCGATAAGTGTTGGAGTTCTGGTAACGAGAAGTCTTGGAATTAATCCACTATTAAAAGATTTGGGAATCATTGCTAAGTATGGAGCAAGTACAACTCACATGGGAAAACTTCTTCCGCGTCTTGAGGCAGGAAGAAACGGGGGATGCCCGGTTCTTGTTTTTGGAATAACCACTAAACTCTTAAAAGACTAATTAACTGATGAATGCAAGTTCTGATTTTCTTAATTTTATTGGTCAAAGGAAATTTTCGACAGTCCTGGCAGATCCGCCGTGGCAATTTCAAAATCGTACAGGAAAAATGGCACCTGAACATAAAAGATTATCCAGATACCCGACTTTAACACTAACTCAAATAAAAGAAATTCCAGTCAGGCATGTGTTAAATGATACGGCACACCTCTATTTATGGGTTCCAAACGCTCTTTTAGCTGAAGGGCTTGAAGTAATGAAAAGCTGGGGATTCAATTATAAGACCAATTTAATCTGGTATAAGGTTAGGAAAGATGGTGGCCCTGACAGGCGTGGAGTTGGATTTTACTTCAGAAATGTTACGGAAGTAATCCTTTTTGGGATAAAAGGAAATAAAGCCAGAACATTATCTGCTGGAAGAACACAGGAGAATATTATTGTTCAAAGAAAACGAGAACATAGCAGAAAACCTGATGAACAATATAACATTATCGAAAGTTGCAGCAATGGACCATACCTGGAAATGTTTGCCAGAGGCAACAGAAAAAACTGGTTTTGTTGGGGCAACCAGGCAGAAGATTATTACCCGGAATGGGAGACATACAAAAACCACTCACAAACAGGCAAAGAGAACCCATCCGGAATTATAAATCCTTATAAAGAAGAAGCTGAAGCACAATTAAGGCTTCTTGACAGAAAAAATAATTACGGGTGACACATGATTGAATGGCTAACTGCAATCACCGTTGAAGTAATAGTTTTAAAAAATCAGTTGTATAACTGAGGGTTTCTTTTTTATATGGTTATCCTTTGAAAAATAAGAACAGGTAAAAGGTGAGAATACAGATCGTTATTCTTGTAGCTACAGGGATGGCTTGCCTGGCCGCCATTTGCTTTTACAGGGGTGTTTCCGGGGAATTAAATGCCTGGCTCAATCCAAAACCGGCCGGCACGGTTAAAGTTGAAAAATATAAAGACCTGAACAGCAATCACCTTGTTTATGCTAAGAAGTCCGGAATAAAACCATTCAAAACCAATAATAATTTCAACGACACAATAGAGGATTTGCTTTCAAAGGGGAAGCTGGTCAGAATAAAAAACGGACGCAATTACATTGTTGAAAAGCTCACCCATTCGCATCCATATCTTGTGCCTGAGGCAGCCGCACTTATTGATGAAATCGACAGGCGTTTCGGGGAAAAACTTAAACAAAACAACAAAGGCCATTATTATTTTAAGGTCAGTTCATTGCTTCGCACCGCTCAAAGCCAGAAGGCGCTGAGCCGGTCGAACATTAATGCCTCCGGTAATTCGGCACATCTTTATGGAACAACATTCGATATTGCATACAGCAAAGTCGTTAAAAAGCCGTTGCCCTGGATTAAACGTGAGGTAGCCGAGGCTACAGTCATAAAGCTGTTATCTGAAACCATCGGGGAGTTGCGAAGCGAGGGACGCTGTCTGGTGGTAACCGAAAAACAGGAACGGTGTTTTCATATCACTCGTATCTCAAAGAAATGGAAGGATTGACCAGCGCTGTTTTTATGGTGCGGTAACTGATGGTAAGAAGGGCAATGAAGAGGGAAATGAAACATCCTGCCAGAAAATCCACAGGCTGCAGATTGATCCTGTATGGGTAATTCCGGAGCCAGTTGTCAGCAATCCAGTAAATGAAAGGCCAGGCAATGGCTGTAGAGATGAGCACAAGGACGATGATATCTTTTGCCACCATATACCAGATATCACCCATGCCGGCGCCGAATGTTTTCCTGACCCCTATCTCTTTTGTCCGCTGTTGTACTGTAAATGTGGTAAGCCCATAGAGGCCAAGGGATCCGATAAGAATGGCAAGTATTGAGAAAAGAACTGCCAGCTTTGCATTCTGCTTTTCCTCCTTATACATTCGTTCGACATCATTGCCGGCAAAAAAATACTGCATGGGATCATGGTTTGTGAAAGAACCCCAGGTCTCCTCTATCCTGTTTATGGTTGCTGTTGTGAATCCGGAGGAAAGCCTGACGCTGAAATACCCCCAGTTGATATCATCGGTTTTAAACCTGAACATATAGGGAGCGATATTGCTGCGGAGTGATTCAAAATGAAAATCCCCGGCAACCCCGACAACCGGGATATAGGTAACCTCATCCGCTTCATCATCGCGTGTCATGAAACGCTCTGTAAAAGGATCTGTAAGGGAATAACTTCGCACGGCACTTTCATTTACTATACACGCTTCCCTGTCAGTTGGAAAAGACCGGTCGAAAAACCTGCCGGCCGATAAGGAGATGCCCCATGTATCAAAATAATCGTAATCCACCCAATTGGTCTCAAGCAGGAATGACTTCTCCGGCCTGCCTTTCAGCATATAGCCGTTGTTGTTGTTCCGGCGCCCAGGCACGGATGTAGAAGATGCAACATTGATAACTTCTGGTATCTTCCTGATCGCTTCCTTGAAACTCTGAACATGATCGCCCGCCGCTGCAGCCCGTCTGATAACAAGCACATTCTCCTTGTCAAATCCCAGATCCTTGTTCAGCATAAACCTGATCTGCCTGTACATGACCAGGGTTCCAACAATCAGCACTATTGAAATTGAAAACTGCAATATAACCAGGCAGCTTCTTAACCTGCCATGAGCGCTTTTTCTTACCCGCAAGCCCTTTAGCACCATATACGGATTGAAAGAAGAAAGATAAAATGCCGGGTAACTTCCGGCAATTATACCAACCACCAATGCAAAAGAGATCATCAACGGGATGGTGTACCAGTTGCTCAGATAGCCGACATGCAGGGTTATTCCCAGAATCCTGTTGAAATAGGGCAATGTTATCTCAACCAAAAGAATGGTGAGTAACAAAGCGAGAAACGACAGAATGACGGTTTCAACCAGGAACTGCGTTATCAGGTAACCCTTTGTTGATCCGCTCACTTTCTTGATGCCCACTTCCCTGGCCCTTTTGCCGGCCTGGGCTGTTGAAAGGTTCATGAAGTTGATGGATGCAATGATGATAATCAGTGCGGCGATGCTCCCGAATATCCAAAGGTACTTAGGATCATTCGCAGGTTTCAGGTCCTGTTCAATAGAAGGATCCAGATGAATTTCGGATAGATTCTGCAGATACATGTTGTATTTGTTACCCTGATTAAGAAAATCCTGCATGGATATGCCAAAGTACTGTTGAACCAGGAGGCCGACATATTTCACGATCATACCTGAAAACCTTTCATTCACCTTTTCAGGATCCGATTTGGGATACAGAAGGACATAGGTGTTGAAACTGTTGGAGAGCCATTGATCATCACCTGCTCTGCGATTGGTCATGAACGATCCGATAGCATTTGCGGTGAAATGGGTCGTTTCGGGAACATCTTCCATAACTCCGGTTACCCTGTACAGAGTGCTGTCATTTCCAACCTTCAGCATTTTATTGACCGGATCCTCATCACCGAATATCTTTTTGGCTGTAGATACGGATATAACCAAAGTATATGCCTGGTTTAAAACCAGCTCTTTTTGGCCTCTGACCAGGGGTATTGAAAAAAAATCAAAAAAGGAGGAATCTGCTTCCATGAATGCATCTTCCGTGAAACAATGATCACCATAACGCAGTATGGTTTCTCCCCAACCGTTTATCCTGAGGAAGTTTTCCACCTCGGGAAATTCGTTTTTCATGGTCGGCCCTATGGGGGATGCCGTTGAAGTAACCATGAGTTCCTGCCCCCCAATTTTACCATTCAGGATAACCCTGCAGATCCGATCCTTTTTCTCATTGTACCGGTCGAAGCTCAGCTCGTATCTGATAAACAGGACGATGATAAGGCTGCAAGCCAGGCCAACAGCCAAACCGGAGACATTGATCAAAACGTAGGCCTTTTGCCTCTCTAAGGCACGGAGACTATACCTGATTAAGCTTTTTATCATATTTCAGGATGTACCGGTTGAACCCATTTTCTTCTGAGAAGCTAAAAAACTTCCCGATAATTATGACGGACAAAGCATACCAATGTTACAAGGTAAAAACAAAAAAGCCTCACCATTAAGATGAGGCTCAATGAGTATGTGAAATGTGTTTAGTTCCTGCCCAAAAACGACGGGTACATCCAGACCGGTTTTTCCTGTTCCCTGATGTAGTCGCTCATCCGGGCATTGGTTCCTTCGTTGTTGGTCTCAGCTTATAGCGACAAAAGATGCCTTTGGCTTATAGGAAAAGTCCTGAAAGTAGTTAATACCTCCTCTAGCGCCTTCGAACCGTCATTCACTGCGTTGAACACTGTCTTATTGAAAGTTTCCATTGAAAATCAATGTGTCCAACAGCGGTAGCCCGATTATGAGGCATTAAAAAATTATAAAACTGTCCCGGCCAATTACCCTTGTGATCTGACCATTTGAATATTTAATGCAAGCTTTATTTCATCACCTACCACCAGGCCGCCCGCTTCTGTAACTGCATTCCATTTCAACCCAAAATCATGGCGGTTTAACTTTCCTGTGATCTCGTAACCTGCCTTGATGTTTCCATAAGGATCTGCCATGGTTCCCCCGAATTCCACATCCAGGGTTATCCGCTTCGTTATGCCCCGCATGGTTAAATTCCCTGTCATCCTGTACCTGTTTTCACCATCGTTTACAAATTCAACCGATTCAAATCTTATTTCCGGAAAACTTTCAGCATTAAAAAAGTCAGCAGATTTAAGGTGATTGTCCCTGTCGGTATTGTTTGTTGAGACACTATTCACACTGGCCGTAAACCACGCATTGGCATTGTCCATACTGTCCTCTTCCATTTCCAATCCGGCATCAAACTCATTGAACTGACCGGTGACTGTGGAAATTACCAGGTGCTTAGCCTTGAACAAGACTTCGCTGTGTGCCCTGTCAACCACCCATTTTGTTGAAACCTTTGTTTTCATATCCAATGTTATTATTAATTTTTGTTTAATTTATCAATTTATAAATTAAACAATATTCGACAGTAAAAGTTCACGACTGCTTATTATAAAAAAGCTTATCTTTGTGATACAACAAAATACAAACGGATTTAAAATATTGAGTCATGAAAACACCACTTCTCTATTTCTTTCTGCTTTTTCTAATAATTGGATTGTACGCACAAGCCCAGGTAGTTTCCGATTTCGAAACCGGCACGGAAGGCTGGATATCGGAAGGCGATGGGGACTATTTGTGGGAGTCCGCTTCAGGAAATCCCGGGGGCTGCTTTGAGTGAATGACGATGCCACCGGAAACATGAACCGGTCTTATGCCCCGGCCAAGTTTTTGGGCGACTGGTCATCAGCTACTTCTGACGATACCCTTAAAGCGGATATCTTTTTACACATTATCAGCGGTCCCTATGTTACCGGCAATTATGTTTTCAGGCTCACCGGTCCCGGAGGTCAGGCCACCGGAATAATCAATCCCACCCCGCCAAATGATGCCTGGATCACCTATGCATTACCCATGGAAGAAAGCGCCTGGCAGATAAACAGCGGTACCTGGGCAGGATTGCTTCAGCAGGTATCGACTTTGATAGTAACCATGGAATACATCACCGGCGATGAATATAACAGGCTCGACAACGTATCTTTATCTTTTTCCCCGGTGGTGTTGCCGGTTCTTCCTGTGATATGCTCCGATTTCGAGGCAGGAGGTTTTGACGGATGGACTTTCACCGGCGCCGGCGGTGTCACTAACCAGGCAAGCGGAGGGAATCCCGGCAGATACATACAGGTAGCCAACGGCTCGGGAACGGCATTTGCCTTTGCCCCTCCGAAATACCACGGAGACTGGACCCAGCTTGACAACCACGCTGCCGATATCCGTTTTGACCTCAAAATCACGAATGCTTCCGGCACACCGGTTCTGAATGACGCTTTTGTCAGGATCGCGGGCCCGGGAGGAGAAGCCAGGATACCCATGGACAATTCAGTACTGGGAGCATTTAATAAATGGCGCAATTTCTCCTTCCCTGTGGATATGTCTGCCTGGACCATGGTGAGCGGATCGTGGGGTGCGCTACTCGATTTTGTGGATGAACTGGCTGTATGTCTTGAATTTACTTCAAGCTCCGAAACGGTCGGTTTCGACAACTTTTGCATAACAGATTCACCTCCCCAGGCCGGTTTCTTTTCTGACCTGACCTTTACATTTGCCGGAAATCCGGTTCAATTCTACGATATGTCGTCCGGCGGCCCTTCGGCCTGGATCTGGAACTTCGGGGACGGAAACACCGCAAATGAGCAGGATCCGGTCCATACTTACAATCAACCGGGAATTTACACTGTGGAGCTTTATGTTTCCAACAATTTTGGAAACGATACCGAGGTCAAACAGGATTATATCGAAGTTGCCGGCGTGGATGAATGTGTGAAATTCTATGATGATTTTAATGACAACAGTATCCATCCTGCATGGCAATTGATCAACGGGACATGGTCCGAAACAAACGGCGAACTAAGACAGACATCCAACTACTATGTAAGCGGCAACCTGCTTGGCGGCTGTTATGCCATAACGGGGAGCCAGTTATGGGGTGATTACAATCTTACCTGCGATATAAAGTCCTCTGACAACGACTGGATCGGCATGGTGATCAACTACCAGGACGACCTGAACATGTATATGTTTCTCTGGAACCAGCAGACCCCGCAAAGAAGGTTATATAAATGGGAAAACGGTGTCAGCACTGAGCTTGCGGGTGATAACCAGGGTTACACGTTAAACCAGTGGTATCGTATGGAAATGGGAAGCTGCCAGGGGAATGTGTATCTGAACATCAACGGCCTTGAGATTTTCAATGTGCCTGACAATACATACACGGGAGGGAAAGCCGGCCTTTACTGTTATGGCAACCAAACCAGCTTCTACGACAATGTACTGGTCGAATGCAACGGGGCTGAGTTTGATCTGAAGGTGATACTCGAAGGCGCTTATAATGGGTCCGGGATGAGTACAACGCTGAACGCATTACCCGACTTTCCACACACCCAGCCTTACGGCACCCCGCCCTGGAACTACCCCGGTATGGAAACAATTCCCATGATACCCTCAAACAATATCGTTGACTGGTTGCTGCTCGACCTCAGGGATGCACCGGATCCGGGCCAGGCCACACAGGCAACCACGGTGAAAAGATCTGCTGTGTTTCTCAAGGATGATGGCAGCATCGTCGACCTGGATGGCTCGTCATTGCCCAGAATTGGCTTTGATGTGAACAATAACCTGTACGCTGTGATCTGGCACCGCAACCATCTTGGGATCATGTCAGCCAACCCTCTGACCGAAGTTGGAGGCGTTTACATGTATGACTTTTCCTCCTCCTCCTCACAGGTGTACGGTGGCGCATTAGGAGCCAAGGAAGTTTCGCCGGGTGTGTGGGCCCTGGCCGCAGGGGATGGCAATGCAGACAACCTCGTCGGAACGCCCGATAAAAATGATGTATGGGCAGTCCAGGCAGGTACCAGCGGATACCTTATGGGGGATTTTAACCTCGACGGACAGGTGAGCAACACGGATAAGATCGAGATATGGAGCGTGAACGGCGGCAGGGGAAGCCAGGTGCCATAGCCATTATGTATTGATTATAGTAAAAGCTGACAATCCGGAATAGCTACTTAATCTGAAGATATCTTCGTCAGTCCAGCAGATAATGCAGGGCTTCACCATTTGAGGGGATAGTTGTGAGGTGTCATAATTATTACTTTTTTAGTTTGCCAATGCAAATTGAAAAATCTATTTGTTTAGATTTGCAAAACATTGTATTATTAAATGATTAATATCTTACAAATTATGAAAAAATATCCGGTCAGTTTGCTCCTGTCGCTGCTTGTTTTGCTGATTGTTACACCTTCGGTAACCGCACAGGAAAATGAAGAAAAAGTAAAAAAAGAGGCTTATGAGTTTACCATCATCAGGGACTTGCCTGCCACTCCGGTAAAAAACCAATACCGCAGCGGAACCTGCTGGAGCTTCTCCTCCCTGTCATTCTTCGAATCTGAACTCCTGCGGTCAGGCAAAGGAGAATATGATCTTTCGGAGATGTTTGTGGTCAGAAATGCTTACGCTGAAAAGGCTGAGAAATATGTCAGGTTTCATGGCAACATTAATTTTGGGGGGGGAGGCGCTTTTCATGATGCCACCCATGTGATGAAAAAATACGGGATTGTGCCTGAAGAAGCATACGCCGGCCTCGAAATAGGTGAAGACAAACATATACATGGCGAACTTGATGCCGTTTGCGATGGGTTTATTGAAGCTGTGATAAAAAATAAAAACAGGTCTCTTTCTCCAGTCTGGAAAAAGGCCTTCAGGGGAATACTTGACGCATATCTCGGCGATTACCCTGAAACCTTCACATACCATGAAAAAAAATACACCCCCGAGACCTTTGCCCGTGAACTGGGTATTAATCCCGACGATTATGTTGAAATAGGATCCTATTCGCACCACCCTTTTTACACCCGGTTTATTCTTGAAGTGCCCGACAACTGGATGCTGGATGAAATTTACAATGTGCCGCTGGACGAAATGATGGACGTAATCAATTTCGCCATCGACAACGGATATACCGTGGCATGGGGAAGCGATGTAAGCGAAAAGGGATTTTCATGGAAAAACGGAGTGGCCGTGGTGCCTGACGAAGAACTCACCGACCTGAGCGGCACAGAAAAAGAAAGATGGGAAAAACTTACCGATGATGAAAGACAAAAAGCGCTCTTCAGCTTTGAGGGACCGGTAAAAGAAAAAACCATCACACAGGAGTTCAGGCAAAAAGAATTTGACGATTATCAGACCCAGGATGACCATGGGATGCATATTGTGGGAACAGCAAAGGACCAGGAAGGAAATCTTTATTACAAAGTGAAAAATTCATGGGGAACAGAAGATCATATTTACGAAGGGTATTTTTATGCATCAGAGGCGTTCGTCAGGTTGAAAACCATTGATGTGATGGTGCATAAAGACGCTGTGCCAAAAAGTACCCGTAATAAACTGGGATTCTGAATTCAATAACTGATCCGGATTCATGCAGGCTAATCCTGATCATTGGAATATATCAATGCGATATTTCAAGCTATTATCGGTTCTTATTTTATGTCATTTTTCTGGCTTAGCCCAGGAACCAAAGGATATTCCCGACCTGGACAAAAAAATCGGCAACATCGAAAACATCCTTTTCAATGCGCTGGACCACGGCCTTTCCGATCGGGATAAAGTCACCTTGTGCGACAGCCTGGCACACCTCTACAGCCTGAATGAAAACTACGAAAAAAGCATCGAACATGCCGTCAGGGCTCTGAGGCTTGCCGAAGAAAAAGGATTTACCGATTTCAGGATCCGGATGCTGCGCCTGCTGGGAAACTCATACTTCAGGCTGGATAAATACGAAACGGCCATTGATCATTATGAAAAGTTGCTTGAAATCTTCATCAACCATAAAAACAACCAGGAAATTGCCGGCGCTTACATCGATATCAGCCGCAGCTACTTCCAATGGAGCAAATATGAAGTGTCAAGGGAGTACAGCGGGCTGGCCCTGAAAATTTCCGAGGAGGCCGGCTACCAGGAAGGCGTGGCGCTGGCACACAAACAGCTTGGAGCCATCATGATCATTTGGGGAGAGTACGATGAAGCACTCAGATATTATCAGTTTCCCCTAATGTATTGGGAAAATTCGGGAGATAAAATCAGACTGGCCCGGATGTACAACGCCATGGGAATGCTTTATGAAGAGTTATCCGACTTAAGCAAGGCCAGAGAATTCTATTCAAAAGCCATTACCTTATTCGACCAGGTGGGCGACACATGGGATCTTGTCAATATGACATTGCATTTAGGGGATATTTTTCTGAAGGAAGGCAATTATAAAAAGGCCCTCGAAACCTATTTCACTGCCGAAAGAAAAGGAATCGGACTGAACAATAAAAAACTGAATGCCATCACCCTCAGCAATATCGGCGAGGCTTACAACCTGATGGGTAACTATCAGAGAGCGCTTGACTATCAACAAAAATCACTCATCATCAAGGAGGATATCGGAGATAAAAAAAGGCTGGTCATCTCTTACAATGAATTGGGAAAGATATACTCCAATATGGGCGATTACAACAATGCCCTGAAATACCTTTTAAAAGGCCTCGAAGCCGGCCATGAGGTGAACCTTAAAAGCCAGTTGAAGCACAGCTGTAAACTCTTGTCCGACGTTTACGATTCTATAGGAAATTACCGGCTCTCCTTAAAATACCACAGGCTTTTCAGCGACCTTAAGGATAGCCTGTACTCTGCTGAAAGCAACCGGATGATCACTGAGATGAGGACGAAATACGAATCCGAAAAAAAGGAAAAAGAAAACGAACGCCTCCGCACCGCCGAACTGATCAATAAAAATAAAATCCGTAACCAGAAATGGATCATTGCACTGATCTTCATCTCCCTGTTCTTCGCCTTGCTTCAGGCTTATGTTTTTTATGCAAAAAACAAATCGATACGGAGAATCAATGAGGTTTTGTCACAGCAAAACCGTTTGATTGAAAACCAAAAGGCCGACCTTGAAAAGTTAAATGGCAAACTTACAGAGGCCAATGCAGCAAAGGACAAGTTTTTCTCCATCGTGGCCCACGACCTGAAGAACCCGTTTACCAGCCTCCTGGGCTTTGCCGATCTTCTGGTAAGCGAATATGATGTCATACCTGAAGCCGACAAAAAAATGTATCTTGAACAACTGAAACAATCTGCCGACAGCACCTTGTCGCTGCTTCACAACCTGCTTGAATGGGCCCGGACCCAATCCGGTCAGGTGACCCTGCACGCTGAAACCATTAACCTGAATGAAGTTGCTCAGGATGCCAAAAACCTCATTTCCTCCGGAGCTATGCGAAAAAAAATTGACCTGCAGTTTATGATCCCTGAAAACATGCAGGTGGTTGCCGACAGAAATATGTTGCTTGCCGTATTTTTAAACCTTTTGTCAAATGCCGTTAAATTTACCCGTGAGGGAGGCTTTGTGAAAGTCAGTGCATCCGGACAGGATGAATATATTCAGGTTGAAGTAGCCGACAATGGAACCGGGATGCCCGGGGAGGTTTTAGATAAGCTGTTCAGCATCGGCACGAAAATACAGTCAAAAGGCACGGCCAACGAGCCCGGCACTGGGCTGGGATTGATCCTCTGTAAAGAATTTATCGAAAAAAACGGAGGAAAAATCCGGGTCGAAAGCGCCGAAGAAAAAGGAAGCCGCTTCTTCTTTACCCTGCCTGTTGCCAAACCGGCCCCCTGAAAAAACAGTCTCTAAACCACTGCCTGTAAATATCTGTCTTGAAAAAAATTTTTCTGTTGTACGATTTACATATTTATTAATTTTGCGGCAATAACACTAATATTTCTTCAGGGCAGGGTGAAATTCCCGACCGGCGGTGAAAGTCCGCGAGTGACGCCAGAGGCGTTACAGACCCGGTGAAACTCCGGGACCGACGGTAAAGTCCGGATGAAAGAAGAAGTATTTATTAAGTGTATTTTGTTGTTTGCCCTGAAGATATATACAGGGCTTTTTTTATGGGCATACAGGAAGATACCGGATTCATGTTGAGGGCAATAGAAATTGCCCGTCGCGGAGAGGGTTTTGTAAACCCGAATCCCCTGGTTGGCGCCGTGATCGTTAAAAATGGCAGGGTCATCGGCGAAGGCTTTCACGCCCGTTATGGTCAGCCCCATGCCGAGATCAACGCCATGGAAAATGCAAAAGAAAACCTCGAAGGAGCCACCCTGTATGTGACCATGGAACCATGCAACCATTTTGGTAAAACACCTCCGTGCTCCGACCGTATCATCCGTGAAAAAATCGGAAGACTCGTATTCGGTATCCATGATCCTAATCCCGATGTAGCAGGCAAGGGAGCGGCTAAAATTGCCGGTTCAGGAATTCAGGTGGAGGGGGGAGTGTGCCGGGAAGAAGTGCTGAGGCTCAATGAGGTGTATATTAAATATATTAGCTCGAAAATACCTTTTGTTGTCATGAAAACAGCCATGACACTTGACGGTAAAATAGCTTCCGCAAACGGTGACTCGAAATGGATCACAAGCCCCCGCTCAAGAGAAACGGTTCAACATCTGAGGCACTTATATTCCGGTATCATGTCAGGGGTGGGAACAGTCATTGCAGATGATCCCATGCTCAATGACAGGTCGGATCATGAGGAAAAGAGCCACCCTGTACGTATCATCTGCGACAGCATGGGGCGCACTCCGTATGGGTCCAAAGTGCTGAACACACCATTTTCCACCCTCATCGCAGTGGCAGCCGGATGCCCCGTTTCTTTCATCAGGAAGGTCGAAAAAAAAGGAAAGGAAGTTTTGATTGTGCCCGCCAGTAACGGGCAAACTGACCTCAGAGAACTTGTTGTAATGCTTGGTAAAAGAGGCATCGACAGCATCTTGCTGGAGGCGGGAGGCAATCTGAACTTCTCTGCATTGCAGGCCGGAATAGTGGATAAAATCATTGCTTTCATTGCCCCGAAAATCATCGGAGGGAAACACGCAGCATCACCGGTGGACGGCCCAGGAATCGATAAAATGGAAGATGCAATACAACTCAATATCACCGGTATGGAGAAGTCAGAAAATGATATCAAAATAGAAGCTTATATAAAACACTGATGTTTACAGGAATAGTTGAAGAAACCGGCTGTATCATGTCCGTTTCGCGCTCCGGGGGATATGCAGGCTTTGAAATTGCTGCAAACCTGATTTTGCAGGATGTAAAAAATGGCGACAGCATCAACACCAACGGGGTTTGCCTTACGGTTACCTCGTTTTCAAAGAAAAGCTTTTCTGTGGATACCGTGGCAGAAACACTGCGCCGCACCAATCTTGGTCATCTTAAACCCGGCGACAGGGTTAACCTTGAAAGGGCAATGCCTGCCAACGGAAGATTTGGCGGTCATATCGTGAACGGGCACATCGATGGGACCGGCATGATCTCAAAAATCAGGACTGAAGGCAACTCCAAGATCATCAGCATTGAGGCAGACCAAAGCCTTATGAAGTATATCGTGGAAAAAGGGTCGGTGGCCCTTGACGGCATCAGTCTTACCGTTATGAGCGCTGCAAGCGGCACATTCTCGGTTTCCGTAATCCCGTTTACCGGATCAGAAACCACATTGCTGGCAAAGAGCGCAGGCGACACCGTCAATATTGAGTGCGACATCCTGGCCAAATACATCGAACAACTAATAAAACAAGGGAAAGAAGACAAAAGAGGCTCAAATCTCAATATGGGATTTTTATCAGAACATGGTTTTATTGAATGAATTATGAGTGATTTTAATACTATTGAAGAAGCCATCCACGATATCAGGCAGGGCAAAATGGTGGTTGTGGTGGATGACAAGCGTCGGGAAAACGAAGGAGACCTGGTATTGGCCGCGGAGATGGTGACACCTGCGGCAATCAATTTCATGGCAAAACACGGGGGTGGCTTGATCTGTATGCCCGTGATACGTGATAAGCTGAAAAACCTAAACATTGGCATGATGGTGGCGGAGAATACCGATCAGCACAAAACAGCCTTCACTGTTTCCATTGACGCTGTGGGTACCAAAACAGGCATCTCAGCGCACGAGAGGGCATTTACCATCAAAAAGGTGTTAGAGCCTTCCTCCCGGCCTGAGGATTTCAACCGACCCGGGCATGTTTTCCCGCTCGAATACAGGGAGGGGGGGGTTTTGGTGAGGGCAGGGCACACCGAAGCCGCTGTGGATCTGGCAAAACTGGCAGGTTTCTACCCCGCCGGAGTGATCTGTGAGATTATGAATGAAGACGGAAGCATGGCCCGTGTGCCTGAACTGAAAATTTATGTTAAAAAACACAACCTGAAGCTCGTAACCATCGCCGACCTTATTGATTACAGGCGAAGGCACGAAAAACTCATCGAAAAAGTTTCGGAGGTGGACATCCCTACACACTACGGCACTTTCAGGGGTGTGGGTTACCGTGATAAAATCACAGGCGAGGAGCATCTGGCGCTTATTTTAGGGGATGTAACCGATGGACAACCCGTCCTTACCCGCGTACACTCCGAATGCCTGACAGGCGACGTTTTCGGCTCCCTGCGTTGCGATTGCGGCGATCAGTTGCACGAATCGCTGAGGCGTATCTCGAAAGAAAAGAGAGGAATTTTACTCTACATGCGCCAGGAAGGACGGGGCATCGGGCTGCTCAACAAACTGAAAGCCTATCATCTTCAGGACCATGGGATGGATACCGTAGAAGCCAACGAAGCGCTCGGATTTCCCCCCGACCTGCGGGATTACGGTATAGGTGCAGAGATCCTGGCGGATTTGGGCGCCAAAGAACTCAGGCTCATGACCAACAATCCTAAAAAAATATCCGGTATTTATGGCTTTGGCCTCAGGGTAGTTGAAAGAATTCCCATCGAGATCACCCCCAACGACAAAAACCAGTTCTATCTTTTTACCAAAAAAGTAAAATTAGGACACATGCTAAACATTGATAATCAATAATTTTCAGAATATTATGAACATTAAAGAAGGCAAATTAAACGCAAAGGACCATTCCTTCGGCATAGTGGTGGGAAGGTTCAACGAATTTATCAGCAACAAGCTTTTGGGTGGCGCCCTGGATGCCCTCCGCAGGCACGGGGCAGATGACGAAAACATAGATGTAGCCTGGTCTCCGGGATCGTTTGAGATACCCCTGATCGCGAAAAAAATGGCTAAATCCGGAAAATATGAAGCCGTGATCTGTCTTGGCGCTGTGATCAGAGGTTCCACTCCGCATTTCGATTATGTGGCATCAGAAGTGTCGAAAGGGGTTGCACTGGTCTCCCTCGAAACCGAAGTGCCTGTGATCTTTGGAGTGCTCACCACCGACAGCATCGAGCAGGCCATTGAGAGGGCCGGAACAAAATCGGGAAATAAGGGTTTTGATGCTGCCATGGCTGCCATTGAAATGGTGAACCTCCTCCCCTCTCTCTGATCATACCTGAACAATTGATCCTGAAATCCGTTTTATTTTAAACGGAAACGACATGATATTGCACGAGCCGGTGTCTTTGTTACAGGCGAATATTGTAAACATACCTGCAATGTTTTTCCGGGAATTCATGGAATTATTCAATGAGATGGCGCCCTGGCTTCTGCTGGGGTTCCTGATTGCCGGATTGTTGCATGTGTACATGCCAAAGGAAAGCATACCCCGGTACATGGGGAAAAGCAACCTGCGGTCGGCCATCAATGCTTCCCTCCTCGGTATTCCCCTTCCCCTGTGCTCATGCGGTGTAATCCCCACGGCCGTTTCATTTTTCAGGGAAGGGGCTTCGAAGGGTTCCACTGTTTCATTTCTTATTTCAACCCCGCAAACAGGCATTGATTCAATCCTTGCCACTTACTCTCTTCTGGGCCTGCCATTTGCCATAGTACGCCCTATGGTGGCTTTCTTCAGCGGCATTTTCGGAGGTACGGTAACCAACCTTTTTCTTAAAAACATGAAGGATTCAGTGCCAAAAAAGGTTACCGAAACAAAAAAAATCAAACCCGGCGGAAAAGTCAGGACCATGCTCAGGTATGCTTTTTATGAATTTCTGATGGACATAGCAAACTGGCTTTTGATAGGCCTGGCTATAGCCGCCCTGATAGCCATGTTGCTCCCTGACGACTTTTTCAACCTTTATCTTGGAAATGAACTGCTCGGCATGCTGATCATATTGGCGGCCTCCATCCCGCTTTATGTATGTGCCACAGGTTCAATACCCATTGCAGCAGTGCTGATGATGAAAGGCCTGTCACCAGGGGCAGCGCTGGTTTTTCTGATGGCAGGGCCTGCCACCAATACCGCCACCATGACTGTGATTGCTAAAACAATGGGCAAAAGGACAGCAATACTATACACGGCCACCATTATTGTCAGCTCCATCGCTGCCGGCCTCTTTATAAACACTTTTTTGCCACGTGAATGGTTTACCGGGTTTATTTCACACGGCAGCCACCATCAGGCGCTTTTGCCCGAATGGTTTACCATTGCTTCAGGCATAGCGCTCAGTCTGTTGCTCATCACCGGATATCTTAGAAAATATTCACTTTTCCCATTTTCTTCAAAACACGGCTACAAATTATCTGACCTGAAAATTACCAGAATCAAAGTTGCCGGGATGACCTGTAACCATTGTAAAATGACTGTTGAAAAAGCGTTAGGGAAAATCATGAATGTGGAATCGGTGAATGCCAATCCTGCCACTTCGGTGGTCGAAATTACCGGTGGTCCATTGAACCATGAAGAAATCAGAAATACTCTGGACGAAGCCGGTTATGAATATAAAGGACTTATTTAATAGGAATGGACGACTTTAAGCTTTTTCATACTTTTGGAACAAAAATCAATATCGCCCATAAAGGATGAAAGAAATTAAAAATCCGTGCAGGAGCATTTGCCGCTACGATGAAGAAAAAGTTTGCATTGGCTGCCACAGGACTATGGAGGAGGCAGCGGGCTGGCCCTTTTTTTCCGAAGAACAAAAAGCCGGCATCCTTGAAAATATCGAGGAAAGAAAGAACAGGATCAAAACAGGGAGTGACAATTATGAACGGTATGTATAACCCTAATTTCAAATAATCCTGATGAATCCCGATTTCAATACCCTTTTATTCGCCTTCGGTCTGACGATGTTTGCCGGCCTTTCCACCGGCATTGGAAGCGCCATTGCTTTTTTTGCAAGCCGCACCAACACCAGGTTCCTTTCCGTTTCCCTGGGATTCTCTGCCGGGGTGATGATCTATGTTTCCTTTGTTGAGATCATCAGCAAAGCCCGTATTGAACTCATTGATGTTTATGGAAACCGTGGCGGAAGCTGGCTCACAGTGACCGGATTTTTTGCCGGCATCCTGCTCATTGCCATCATTGACAAACTGATCCCTTCGGTTGAAAATCCCCATGAGATAAGGCTGGTTGAAGATATGGAGGGCAAACCCCCGAACGGGAATCCAAAACTGATGCGGATGGGCCTTTTCACTGCCCTTGCCATAGCGATTCATAATTTTCCGGAAGGGCTGGCCACCTTTACCGCCGCCATTACCGATCCAAATCTGGGTATTGCAATTGCCGTGGCCATTGCCATCCATAACATTCCTGAAGGCATAGCGGTTTCCGTTCCGGTGTATTACGCCACAGGTGACCGCAAAAAAGCCTTTGTGCTGTCATTTTTATCAGGGGTTTCAGAACCTGTTGGCGCAGTCATCGGTTACCTGATACTTCTGCCATTCCTGACCCCTGCCGTTTTTGGAATATTGTTTGCAGCAGTGGCCGGGATTATGGTCTTTATCTCCCTTGATGAACTTCTGCCCTCGGCAAGGGAATACGGCGAGCATCATTTATCGGTCTACGGCCTCATTGCTGGAATGGGCGTTATGGCCATCAGCCTTTTGCTGTTTATTTGAAATAAAACATCCGCAATTTAAACTAATCTGTCATACAATGAAAAAAACCGGAATTTTCTTCGGCTCCTCCCTGGGTAAAACAGAAAAGGTAGCCCGATTGATACAGGAACAGCTGGGTAAAAATAATGCCGACATCTTCGATATTAAGAAGGTAACACCCGGCACTGTTTTGAAATACGATAACCTGATCCTGGGCACTTCGGCCTGGGGTATCGGAGATATGCAGGACGACTGGGAAGATTTTATCGATACCCTCGTTGAACTCGACCTTTCCGAAAAAAAAATAGCCCTTTTCGGATTAGGCGACCAGAAAAAATACCCGGAAAGTTTTGCCGACGGACTGGGAACACTCTACTGCAGGTTGCCAGTCAAAACCAACATCATTGGTGCATGGCCGGTTAAAGGATATTCATACTATTGTTCCATGGCCGAGAAAGAGGGTGTTTTTGTCGGTCTTGTCATCGATGATGATTCCCAGCCTGAACTTACCCACAGCAGGGTGTCGGAATGGGTGAAACAAATTTCCGGAGAACTCAAATAAAAAAGAAGCTTTCAGAAAAGATAATTAAGATATCTCCTCTGAGAGCCTCTTGAAAGTTTTCTTAAACCCGATGTTATCTTACTCTGCCGGGTGGATTGCTTCAACCGGGCAAACATCTGCACATGAACCGCAGTCGGTACAAATGTCAGGATCTATCTTGTAGATGTCGCCTTCGGAAATGGCTTCCACCGGACATTCGTCGATACAGGTGCCGCAAGCTGTGCAATCGTCAGAAATTACATATGCCATAATTCAACTTTTTTGTGTTATAACCTTTGCAAATGTAAAAATATTATCTTCCCATGCAAATCCAAAAAATATTTTTTGAGATGATTTTTGAAAAACAATATCTCAAAATGTTAATACACCGGTGGTTACCCATAATTCCCAGGAATACCACAGGAAAATAAAAAAGTTGCAATTGCATGGGGGCAATCATTCAATAATTATACATTTGCAAACAAATAAAAAAATAAAAACATGGATAAGATCGCAAAAACCCTGAGTTCACAGGATTTGATAAATCTGGAGGAAAAATATGGCGCACATAACTATCATCCGCTGCCTGTAGTGCTGGAACGGGGCGAAGGACCCTTTGTGTGGGATGTTGACGGAAAAAGATATTTTGATTTCCTTTCCGCATATTCGGCGGTCAACCAGGGGCATTGTCATCCGAAAATTGTAAATGCGCTCATCGAACAATCCCGGAAGCTCACCCTCACCTCGAGGGCCTTCTACAACGATTCGTTAGGCGTGTATGAAAAATATGTGACCGGATATTTCGGATACAACAAGTTATTGCCTATGAACACAGGTGCCGAGGGTGTTGAAACGGCCATTAAACTTTGCAGAAAATGGGCTTACGACAAGAAAGGCATTGCTGAAGATGAGGCAAAGATCATTGTTTGCGAAGGAAATTTCCATGGCAGGACCACCACCATCGTTTCCATGTCAACCGATCCGGATGCCAAAAGCGGCTTTGGACCTTATACCCCGGGGTTTATCATCATCCCCTACAATGATGTGAAAGCGCTGGAGCAGGCCCTCAAGACTCCGGGAGTTGCAGGGTTTCTGGTTGAGCCCATACAGGGGGAAGCCGGCGTTTTTGTTCCTGATGAGGGTTATCTTAAAAAAGCTTTTGAATTATGCAAATCGCAGCATGTGTTGTTCATCGCCGATGAGGTGCAAACCGGCATTGCGAGGACGGGGAAGTTGCTCGCCTGCGATCATGAAAACATCAGGCCGGATATGGTGATTTTGGGCAAGGCCCTTTCAGGAGGCGTTTACCCCGTTTCGGCGGTATTGGCCGACGATGAGATCATGCTTTGTATCAAACCCGGACAGCACGGAAGCACTTTCGGGGGCAACCCTGTGGCGGCCCGTGTCGGTATTGCTGCATTAGAGGTGGTAAAGGAAGAAAAATTAGCAGAGAGAGCCGGATTTCTTGGTGAAATATTCAGGGAGGAGATGCGCAGAGCCGATTCACCCATGATAAGTCTGGTCAGGGGCAAGGGTTTGCTTAATGCCGTCGTCATCAAACCAACCCGTGGCAAGGAAGCATGGGATGTATGCCTGAAAATGGCTGAGAACGGAGTGCTTGCCAAGCCGACCCATCAGCACATCATCCGCTTTGCTCCGCCCCTGGTCATCACCGAAGACCAGCTCCGCGAGGCGATCGACAGGATAAAGAAGTCGATACACTCCTTCGGTTAAAAAAATACATTTTACTAAATCTATGTGGTTCAAAAATTTACCACACAGGCACATAGGTACTCAGTTTCCCTGCTTCAGCATTTTTAACTATTTCAACCCACCCCTTGCTTTTTCCAAAAATATTTCCTATCATTGTGCCTGCCATAATTCACAGCATGGGCCTGAGCAAGCCAATAAGAGGGGAAGAACCGGTTTTTCATCCTGCATGGAAAAGGGAGAGTGTTGCATACATCTCCATAGAAAGTGATGCAAAACCAATTCTAAATTTGAAATGCACGACCATTGTCGGAGAAAGAGGCGATGATCCTTATCCTGCTGACAATGATAGGGATTATCTCATGTTTTATGCCCACCAGGAAAATGGAAACCTTCCTGATATTGCCTGCATTGAATCACCCGATATGAATTTCTATTTTTTTGGTACGGTGGATGTCATTTATAATATTATCCCCAATATTTATCAAAGCCTTGAAGGCAAAACATTTGTTGATCTTTCCGAAATAGAAGGCACAAATGAATATGATGGAAACTGGAAGGAATATTATATCCACAAGATTAAAGATATCTGTTATGCCACGCGATGGGTCATTGAGGAATAATGGGTTTAAGTATCGTTTTAGATTTGATCTGGCCTTTTTTGTCTTGACGGTTCTGTTTGCTCTAAATTCCAAATCACAGGTTCCTTTCGAAATAATGATCAATACGGACGGAAGAGGTTATATTGAGGGTGCTATACAGGATAATGAAAACAACTATATTTTCATTTGCGTTAATTTAGACCTGGCATTAGATATTGTAACTCCACTGATCATCAAAGTGTCCCCTTCCGGGGATACTTTGATAAGGAGGTTTTATTTCGGGCAGGATACAACTGCCGGTTTTCATGATATTATCCTTTGCGATGACGACAACTACCTGATCTTCGGCGCCATTGGAAAACAAATAAGCAATTACCAGCATACCAACCACATCTGGACCCTGAAAGTTGACAATGAATTCAATATTCTTAATGAAAACAGGATAGAAGTACCGGAAAACTACTGGAATCTGGGTTGCAAAGTAGTTTTAAACAACGATGGGTATGTTTACTCTGCCGGAACAATATGCCTTTACGGGTCCATGAGCTATTCCCACCTGTTCCTTGCAAAATTCAATCAGGAAGGGGACACATTGCAAACGAGCTACCCTTATTATAATGGAACAGCGTTAGATCCTCATTACATAGATGATGTTCTCCCAAACGATGAAAATAGATTCCTTGCATTCGGATCTGGTTTTCTTCTTTTTGACTATGAGGTTTTGACTGTCGACACCAATCTTGAATTTATAATACAGGAAATACCGGATCCGGTTAATTCTTCTCTTGACGATGCCACGGCAGTCTGGTACACAGACAGTACATACCTTCTTTCCACACTTGATCTGGGCCATGAGGAGGATGACATACAGGTCAACATCAGGTCGAAGGATCATGCATTGCTTGACCACACCTGGATAGGCCGGCCCGATACCAGCGATTACCCTGCCTGGCGGGGTTCAATAGACTTCACAGATCCTAATAATATCTTTGTAGGTGGTAGCATTAATCATTTCCCCGGCGCCCCGGTAAATGCCTCCATATTTATTGATATATTGAACGGACAGTTGGATGTGCTCGGCCAGAAATATTACGGGGGCGATATGAACTATACCATCTACAATCTTACGGCCGTGTCCGACGGCGGTTGTCTGATCGGAGGTGCGATTTTTGACTGGCAGAACAGCCAGCCCCAGGATGCGGACATCTGGATAAAAAAAATCTACCCGGAGGATATAATCACTGATGCCGAAGATACACCGGATCCGTTGGACAGCGATGTTTCGGTTTACCCGAATCCGGGCCGGGACCGGCTATTTATAAAGACTGCAAGGAAGAATCTTAAACTTCAGCTTTTTGCAGACAATGGAACTATTGCAATAGACAAAGCCATAAACAATTTACCATGTCAGGAAATAAATACTTCTTCATTAAAAAAGGGAAGCTACTTATTTCAGATTACTGACGAAAATAAAAATACAGTAATTGAATCCGGTTCATGGATTAAGAATTGATTTCATTAACCATCATATAATAAACGAATTATGAAAAAGTATTTAATCTTACTTCTAAGTTTATCAATTTTTGCATCAGGAATTCATGGGCAATGCAACTTTAACAATAACAGTATAAGTCCTGAGAATTATTCAAGTGCACTTGGGACAGAAAACACGTCTACAGGATTGTCATCATTCGCAGCAGGAAGTTTAAATGTATCTGATGACATGTATTCAACATCATTAGGATATCATAATACTGCTTCAGGCCAGGTATCCTTTGCTGCTGGTGGTTACGTCTCTGCTACCGGCACCTATTCAATTGGGATAGGTGATTATCTTGAAGCTGCCGGAACAAATTCGATTGTAATAGGAACAGGTGCAGGAACAACTAACAGATTAGTCAATTACAATCATAGTTCCTTAATGATCGGTTTTGGAAGCAACAAACCAACTTTTTTTGTCGGGACTGCAGCAAGCAGCACTAAAACCGGCAAAATCGGTATCGGCGATATGACAGACCCCCAGGCCAAACTCCACATCAAAACTGACCTGG